>NZ_JBSREC010000062.1:0-32544 GCF_055145805.1 Methanomicrobium sp.
GATTATTTTCCAGAATTAAAGCCTCAACTTCAGTTCCTGTGACAATAAAATCAACTGAATCTATGGATTTAACAAGTGCACGGGTCTTTGGGTCTGGATGATTTTTATTAAAATAACTGGAAACCCGCTTTTTAAGGTCTTTTGCCTTTCCCACATAGATTACACTGCTTTTGGAATCTTTATAGAGATAACAGCCTGGTTCATTTGGAATAAGTGAAATATTCACCATAATTTAATTTTTGAGGAGGGGAGCAAGAAACTGCCCTGTATAACTTCTGGATTCTGCAGCAATCTCTTCCGGCGTCCCGGTTGCGATAATCTCTCCGCCTTTGTCCCCTCCTTCAGGTCCGAGATCAATTATGTGATCTGCAGACTTTACCACATCAAGATTGTGCTCGATCACTACAACAGTATTTCCTTTGTCAACAAGATCGTTTAGGACACTTATCAGTTTTTTTACATCGTGAAAATGAAGTCCTGTTGTAGGTTCGTCAAGAAGGTAGATTGTCTGGCCTGTTGCCCGTTTGGAAAGTTCTCTTGTCAGCTTGATTCTCTGTGCTTCACCACCGGAAAGTGTTGTAGAACTCTGTCCCAGTTTTACATAGCCGAGACCCACTCTGCAAAGTGTTTCAAGCTTGTTTCTGACTGAAGGGAAATTTTCAAAGACTGAAAATGCCTCCTCAACTGTCATGTCCAATACATCAGATATGGATTTTCCCTTGTATTTTACTTCAAGTGTTTCAGCATTATATCTTGTTCCTTTACATTCCTCGCATTCTACATAGACATCCGGAAGAAAGTTCATCTCTATTTTTATCAGACCATCACCACTGCATGCTTCACAACGGCCGCCTTTGACATTGAATGAGAATCTTCCCGGTTTATATCCTCTTATCTTTGCTTCTTTTGTTTCGGCAAATATTTTCCGGATCTCATCAAAGACCTTTGTATAAGTTGCAGGGTTTGAACGTGGTGTTCGTCCAATCGGACTTTGATCAATTACAATTACCTTGTCCACCGGATTATCAAAACTAAGTTTTTTATAAGGGCCTGGTTCATTACGTGATTTGTTGATCTCTTTTGCAAGTGCATGGTAGAGTGTGTCATATACCAGGGTAGATTTTCCACTGCCTGATACTCCGGTCACGACTGTAAACAGACCTGTCGGGATGTGTGCATCGATTGATTTCAGATTGTTTCCTTTACATCCTGTTATATGAATGTATGATTCTGTCTTTCGCCTTTTTTTGGGAATATCTATCTGATCCTTTCCTGAAAGGTACCTTCCGGTAAGGGATTTGGGATCTTTTTCAATCTCTTCCGGAGTTCCCATTGAGACAATCTCTCCGCCGTGGACACCTGCACCCGGCCCCATATCAACGACAAAGTCTGCCTGTCTGATTGTGTCTTCGTCGTGTTCGACAACAATAAGTGTATTTCCGAGATCCCGTAGCTTTTGTAGTGTTTCAATAAGTTTGTGATTATCTTTCTGATGAAGTCCAATGGATGGTTCATCAAGGACATACAAAACGCCCATTAAATTTGAACCTATCTGGGTGGCAAGACGAATTCTCTGTGCCTCACCGCCTGAAAGAGTGCCTGCGTTTCTTGAAAGGGTAAGATAACCGAGACCGACCTCCTCAAGAAACCTAAGGCGTGATTCTATCTCTTTTAATACCTGTTTTGCAATTTCTGCTTCTTTTTTAGTAAGTATGATATTGCCAAAAAATTCACGGCTTGCCGAGACGGGCATATCAGTTATATCAACAATTGATCTGTTCGCAACTTTAACAGAGAGTGCTTTTTCATTCAGCCGCCTGCCTTTGCATGTGGGGCATCCGGAGATTCGCATATATTTTTCAAGCTCTTTTCGCCTGTATTCGGATTTTGTCTGTCCGTAAAGACGTGTGGCCTGTGGTAGCAGACCCTCCCATTTTCCATTATGCGACCAGAAAGCATCACCTCCCTTCATCCTCATATTAAATTTGATGGTCTCATCCGAGCCAAACATCAGGGCATTGTATTGCTTATCTGAAAGATCTTTTACAGGAGTGAATATATCAAATCCATAGTGCTTTGCCACTGCTGCAAGATACTGAACACGGTAACCGTCCAGAAAATTTCTGTACATTGCAACTGCACCTTCAGATAAGGATCTGTTTTTATCAGGAATGATGAGCTCAGGGTCGAACTCCATTTTTATTCCAAGACCGTTGCACTCTTTGCATGCGCCAAAAGGACTGTTAAATGAAAACATTCGTGGTTGAAGCTCTTCATACGATATGCCGCAGACAGGACATGCCATTTTTGAAGAGTATATTTTTTCCTCTCCGTCTTCTGACAGGACAACTATGAGGCCTTCGGAATTTTTAAGAGCGGATTCCACAGCTTCAACAAGTCTGAATCTGTCCTCTGCCGGATTTAAACGGTCTATTACAATATCAATATCGTGTTTAACATACCGTTCAAGATTGATCTCCTCATCTGTCCTGACAATATTTCCGTCAACTCGTGCTCTTGTATAACCCTGAATATTGAGATCTTTTAAAACATGCTGATATGTGCCCTTTTTTTGTCGTATTACAGGTGCAAGAATTGTCACATTTGCAGAGTGACTCAATGCTATTGAATCCGCAATTTTCTCAGGTGACTGTGATTCAATCCGTATATTATGCTCAGGGCAGAAAGGTACCCCTGTGCGTGCAAAAAGAAGGCGCAGATAATCATATATTTCTGTAACAGTGCCAACCGTACTTCTGGGATTTTTTGATGTTGTTTTCTGCTCTATTGATATTGCAGGAGATAATCCTTCAATAGAGTCAACATCGGGTTTGTTCATAAGGCCGAGAAACTGTCTTGCATAAGCTGAGAGGGATTCCACATATCTTCTCTGCCCTTCCGCATATATGGTGTCAAAAGCAAGCGTTGATTTGCCTGAGCCCGATACTCCGGTTATTACTATAAGTTTGTCTCTTGGGAGTTCAAGGGATATATCCTGCAGGTTATGTTCCCTTGCTCCCCGAATTATTATTGAGTCCATCGTTTGTTATCAGAAGTGTATTTGCTTCTTCTTATAAATGAGCATGCAGGCATGCGGTGTGAAAGTATTATTACTGATTCTCCAAAAGAGATAACTGACAATCAAAATATATGTAATTATTCCTGGTATATATGACTGAATTCATGTGCGGCCTGATGCCATTATGCGGAGAAAACCCACAGGTTTTAATCCTTGGAAGTTTTCCCAGCGTTATTTCCATTGATAAAAATGAATATTATGGCAATAAAAATAATCAATTCTGGAGGATAATGGAGGTGGTTGCAGGGGTTGATAACAGCCTTTCTTATGAAGATAAAATCCTTTCATTTTATAAAAAAGGAATTGCTCTCTGGGATGTCGCTTCTGTATGCAAAAGAGAAGGCAGTTCTGACAGCACAATAAAAAATGCAGTTATAAATGATATACCTGCATTTATTCTTGAAAAAAGAACAATAAAAGCTATAATACTGAATGGGAAAAGTGGGGCAGGCAGACTTTTTCAAAAAGAATTCAGGGATTTTAATAAAATATTTCCAGAGATTGATCTTATAATTCTTCCTTCAACAAGTTCTGCTAATGCATTGTACAGGCCTGAAGAAAAGATTGAGCAATGGAGTGTTATAAAAAAATATATTTTTGAATGAGGAAATAAAATTGTTTTTTTCAATTGTTGTAATATTCTAAAAAATGCCAATCATTAAAAGTCATAATGCTTCTTAAAAAATCTATGATCTTTTTAGATTCCAGCCATTTTTGATACAGGATAGCAGCAAACTGTCCGGATGAACTGCCCTTTATGTTTTCTGGAGAACATTCACATGTGTATTCACATATTGAAATGGATCATGAACATTTACATACCCCTGATATTCACCACAGGCATGAACACCAAATTTCATCAGGAATCCAAAATATGAAAAAGTTTAAGGTGGTATATATTAATCTCAGGTTTTGAAATGGATCTTTTAAATAAATCAGATATTAATTTGAGGTATCTTTTAATCGGTGCCTTAATTCTCATAATACTTGTTGGAATGCATACTGTGGCTTATTTAATTAATATGGTAGTCATATCCTTGATTCTTGCTATGCTGGGAACTCCCATACTGTATTTTTTTAAAAACAGAGGTTTTTCAGATGTAATATCAGTCACTCTGATAATGATCTTATATGGTGCTATAATTGTGGGATTTATTGCTCTGATTTTTGAATCGGCAAACATGTTTATTTTAGATCTTCCCGAATATGAAAACCTTTTAACAATCCGCCTTCAGAATATTTCTTCATTATTGGCCGGGATAGGTATTACCGGAGATCAGATAGCTACATTTTATCCTGACCTGACTACTGTTTCAAGAGTAGCAATACAGGTTATTGGGGGGATATCATCTCTTTTAATGGATGGATTTTTTATTGTTATTATCACCTGTTTCCTACTTCTTGAAGTTCCTGCCCTTCCCAAACGTATGAAGCGGGTAACAGGCGGGGATGACAATCTGACCGGAAAATATCAGGAAATGTGCAACAGCATGATCCAGTGGATGGTTGTAAAAACAAAAACAAACATTGTTCTCGGTGCTTCTTTTGGTGCAATGCTGTATGCAATGGGAGTTAATCTTGCAATTTTCTGGGGGGTTATGGCTATAATTTTGAGTTATATTCCTTATATTGGTCTTTTTATAGTGGCAGTTCCTGCAGTAATTCTTGCATGGCTTCAGCTTGGCATTGGCGGTGCTCTAATTGTGATAGCCGGAATTTGTATCATAAATGCAGTGGTTGAAAACATTGTATTCTCAAAATTTGCCGAAAAAAGTTTCAATATGCCGCCTCTTGTCGTAATATTGTCGCTTGTCCTGTGGACCTGGGTGCTTGGCCCTATAGGAATGCTGATATCTGTACCATTTACAATAATGATACTTATTGCTTTAAAATACGGTGAAACCACAAAATGGATTCCGGAAATTCTCGGAATGGATGAAATAAAACAAAAAAACCAGGATAAAAAACCGTTGGAAATTTCACAAAATAAAAATTAATTTTTTTTCTTTTTAATTATGATCTCATATATAGACAGATCAATTAAATAGTATGATCTTTAATTTACTCAATACCTTAAATAAGGGGGATTATTATGGGATACAGATGGAAAAATAAAATTGATGTGGATGAGGCAGTTGTGGTTTTTATGAATTCAATGGATTCTGAGGGGAAGATTTCTGCCTGGCTTTTAAAGACAATAAAACAATCTATGAAGGATTCAGATAAGGAACTGAGTTATTATTTCCTGGAAGAAGTAAAGAAACATGCGCCCCAGGCACTTAATTATTTCATGGATGAGGGCTAAAGAAAATTTCTTAAATTGTTTTATATTTTGTTTAAAAAAGATTTAAAAAATTGGGAGGTCTTTTTTTAAGGAGTTATTTACAGAAATTTTGAATTGGTTGTGCCTGTATAAAGGACAGCATTTAATTTACATCTTACATTGTCGGACACAGATGTATGATTACAGGGTTATTGCAGCCTTCCTTGTACTGACACAATAAATAAATGAAATCATATGGTATTTAGCATTCAGGCGTGCGCTGTGAAAGTAATCTTTTCTTTTCGAGGAATTTTAAAAAACTGCAAATGCATGAATTAAATGGCGTTTCAATTCCATTTTTCCTTCCAAGATTTATAACCGCACCATTGATAAAATCAATCTCTGTTAACCTTTTCATCTCAATATCCTGGAACATTGAGGTATATACTTCAGAAAATGAAGGTATCAGATAATTAAAAAGATAGTCTAGGTAATC
This sequence comes from Methanomicrobium sp., assembly GCF_055145805.1. Lineage (NCBI taxonomy): Archaea > Methanobacteriati > Methanobacteriota > Methanomicrobia > Methanomicrobiales > Methanomicrobiaceae > Methanomicrobium > Methanomicrobium sp. The sequence continues at coordinate 5,839 of NZ_JBSREC010000062.1, forward strand.
TTCAGAAGAGTTCCATCTGACTTTAATATTTTCAGCTTTTATAACCAGAAAAACTTCTTTTATTATACCTGATATAGCCAGTTTCAGGTTTTCATCAAGGGTCTCACCTACAGTAATTGAAAACAGTGCAGTTATGGGGTTTACTGCAATATTTAAAAGTGATTTCTCCCAGATCGACGATCTTATATCATCACATTCTTCTGACCGTATTCCTGATTCATTTATCAGTTGTACAATTCTTTTTAATATGTCAGAATTTTTTCCGTCTGCATAACTGCTGTCAGGATAAAGGCCAAGTTTCATTGGTTCGCTTTCGCTCTGGATTTTAACAGCACCATCGGCTGTTACACGAAAATTTGTAGTTATTGTGGCGCCAAGAACCAGTCCTGAACATTTAATTAAAATATCCTCATTGCCAATTCCGTTTTGTATACTCACAACACTGCTATTTTTAAGAATGTCATGATATTCTTTGCATATAACTGCTGTATCGGTGCTCTTTGCTGTAATCAGAACATAGTCGAATTTTGTATCTGATTTTTTTACTTCTTCTGCTGATGTAAAACATTTTAGATTGAATATTTTCTTCTCACCCCACACGCCTTCTATAAAAAGACCTTCTTTAATAATGGCGTCCGCATGTCTTTTACGGCAGACAACAGAAACCAGGGAGTGATCAGACAATTTTCCGGCAATAGAAAGCCCGACTGCACCGGTTCCTATAATCAGAATTTTTGGTATTTTATCAGACATATTTGTAATATGATAATTTTGGTCTTCTAATGATTAGGTTTTGGGATTATCTACAGAGTGTAAGAAATGCATTGAGTTTAGGTATCATCCTAACTTAAATAATAATCAGAGTATCTAATAGATTATAAGTAAAAAAATTATAAGGTAAAAATCATGATAGAATTAATAATTATAGGAATTCTGGCAACCATTATCATAATATTGATATTCTGGTTTGTAGGGATTTATAATAAATTTTTCAGCCTCAAAAATTCATCTGAGGCAACTCTTGGACAGATTAAGGTTGCAATGAAAAAGCGCCTGGATATGATCGAACAACTTCTTGGTGCTGTAAAAAGCTATGCAGCATTTGAAAAAGAAACATTTGAGTCTGTTACCAAAATGAGAAGTTCGGTTGCATCTGCGAATCCCGGGGATTTAAACAAACTGGAAAGTGAGTCCAAATCAATAATCGGAAGGCTTTTTGCGGTTATGGAAAACTATCCTGAACTTAAAACATCTGAAACTGTAAAAGATCTTATGAACTCTGTAAAGGATATAGAAGATGAGATTGCACGACAGCGTTATACATTTAACAACATTTCACAGCAGTTTAACACTATGCTTGAAACAATACCCTCAAATATTGTGGGAAATATGATCGGGATGAAAAAACTTGATTATCTTGAATTTGAAGATGAAAATATTGAAAAAGCGCCTAAAATCTCATTTTAAGGAATAAAAATGGAAGAAATAAAACAGATTGCAATCCTTTTTTTAATTACATTTTTGGTGGGTCTTCTTGTCGTTCTTGTATCATCGGCTATTTCGGCAGAAACTCTTGATTTTGGAGGGGATCTGGTTGCAGATTCTTATGAAGTCGTATGGTACGAGAACGGGAGTTTAACGGAAAAATATGTTTATGATGTACAAACGTCCGGTGAATACAGGATGCTCTATCGTGTCTGGAAAGCTCCTGTAATCTATTCTGATGAAAAGGAATATTTAAACAGTCCGTTTATAAGACTGACCGGGATAAAAGGCCCCGAAGATTCTTTTGGATATGTAAAGACTGATCTAGGCAGAAGTTATCTTCAGGATGCAGATGATGGTACGGCATATGATCTCGTATCTGGAAAAGCGTATGATAATGAAGTGGGGATAGTCAATCCCGATTATTTTACCGCCGGTAAATATACTGTAACTTATGAATATCTAATCAGTCCACCTGTTGAATATGACAGCGATGCAGTGCATATCAATCTTAAATTCGCGGACGAACATATTCCTTATAACAATGTCAAAATAACCTTGGTCTCGGATAAGATTACAGACGTCTTTTCGCACCCCCCTTCATATGAAATACAAAAGGAGGAAGACAGAGTAATCCTGAAAGGCTCTTCCTCTGAAAATGAGATGATTGAGGCTGAATTTTTGATGGAGCCACAGGCTTCAGAGACTGTTTTCGGATATAAAACTTACACAGGGGATATTTTAATCAAAACCAAATCCGCAAATGAAGGATATCTTTTAGGTTTTAAGATTGCTGATGTTCTTTCAACAATCGGAAAAATAATGGTTCTTCTTGTGCCTTTCATGTTTGTTTTGCTATACTTTATTTCAGGAAGGGAAAAGAAATTTACCGTTCCTGAGTATCTCAGTACAATTCCTGATAAAAAACTGCTCCCCTGGCAGGTTAATCTGATCTTTAAAGGTGATGCATTTGATTCGGATGAAAATGCATTTTATGCAACAATTCTCCTTCTTCATAAGAAGAAAAAGATCTCAATAAAGGAGAAGGATGACAAAAAAGGTGTTTTGATTAAACTTCTGGAGACAAAGGGTGATGATGATTATGAACAGCGGATTTTAAATTTTATATCCGTCAATTCAGGGGATAATGATGTTCTTGATACCGGTTACTTTGAGGAAGTAGCAAAAAGGGCAGCTGTTTCAAAGTCGGATGAGAGTATTGCCCTGTCCATAAAAGAGAGTATTTTAAGTCTCACATCCTGGACGGAACCTGTTCTTTCAGGGAAATATGCCGAGGACGGGAGAGGTAAACTATTTGTATTTCTGGCTGCCGGACTTTTATTTGCATTAATCTCAGGAATGCTTATGATGTTGTTTGATAGTGCTGCAGACACTCTTCTTTTATGTGCAATCCTGGGAATTGTAGTGATAATACAGTCTGCAATTGCCTTTATGTTTCCATCAACCCTTTTTGGCAACTGGAAAGATAATTATTACAAGGAAAAGATGGAATGGGACGCGTTTAAAAAATTCCTTTCCGATCTTAGCCAGCTGGAAAAATATTCTCCTGAAGATATTGGAATGTGGGGGGAATGGCTTATATACGGGACTGCACTCGGTGTTGGCAAAAATGTTGAGAAAGCGATGAAAAATCTTAATGTAAATATTTCAGAGTCAGGGTATTTCTATCCGCACTATATGTGGTATGCAGGATTCTATTCAATCAGTACATTTTCACCTCCCTCGCAGGGAGGCGGAGGAGGATTTGGCGGCGGCGGGGGATTCGGTGGCGGCGGTGCCGGAGGAAGATAATCCTAAAAGATTTATCAGATTAAATCATCTCCCCCTTTTTCAATCCAGATTAATTTAACGGATATTCTTAAAAAACAGATTCTCAATAAATGTATATGATTTTTCTTTGAAAAATTTATGATTTTTTTTGGTTTTTTTAAAAATACCAAATTCCTTATGCTCTTTTCAGTTCAAATTATTATTGTCTGATGATAACAGCTATGAATAAAAATCAATCAACTAACGAATTAAAAGAAAAAACCGCAAGACTTTCAATAATATCAAACAGCGGACTTTTCATTATGAAAATTGTAGTGGGATTTACTACAGGTTCTGTAAGTATTATTTCTGAAGGTATTCACTCGGGAATGGATCTTCTTGCTGCAATAATTGCATTTTTTGCTGTAAAAAAATCCGGACAGCCGCCGGATATGGAGCATGAATTCGGGCATGGAAAATTTGAAGACATTTCAGGACTTATTGAGGCAGTTCTTATTTTTGTAGCTGCAATTTTTATTATAATCGAAGCTGTTTCAAAATTAACCGGAGATAAATCAGAATTAATTCCTCCTGAGATGCTGATACTGGGAATTATTGTTATGGGCATTTCTGCTGTTGTAAACTGGTCTGTCTCACATAGACTTATGAAGGTTGCAAAGGAGACCGAGTCCATTGCCCTGGAAAGTGATGCATGGCATTTAAGAACTGACGTATATACATCAGTTGGAGTTTTTTTAGGCCTGATTGTCATTCAGATTACAGGAATTAGTGCAATAGATTCAATTATTGCAATAGGGGTTTCTATTGTTATCTTAAAAGCGGCATTTGATCTGACAAAGAGATCGTTGTATGATCTTATCGACCGCAGTATTCCTGAAAAGGATAAAAACCGGATAAAAGAGATAATTTGTGATCATTCTTCAGATTATGCAGGTTTTCATGATTTGAGAACAAGAAGGGCGGGACCTGAAATATTCATAAATTTTAACCTTGTTGTTTCAGGTGAAATTTCAGTCCAGCAGTCGCATGATCTTGCTGATCATCTTGAATCAGACCTTAAAATTGAATTCCCAAGATCCGTAATAACAATTCATGTCGAACCATGCAACAAGGGGTGCACCAGATGTGGATCTTTCTGTAATTATAAAAAAGAAGAATAATTTTTTTATTAGATTATCCAATATTAAATTCCATTGCTTCTTTTTCAAGGAAATAACCAAGAACTGTTCTTATTATGACTGTTACGGCCAATATCATAATATCCTCCTGAGAAGGTGATATGACTGTCAGTAAAATATCTGCCGCTATTAAAAACTCCAGTCCGAATACTATCTTACTTGTAAGATCCAGGCGAATTTTGTTGTAAATATAGTTGCCGCGTTTAAGTTCAAGTAAAAGAACCCTGGATGCAGCAACAAGTCCGCCATAAACAATTAATGCGGCTCCTACAAATTCAAAAAAAAAGACAAGCAACTGAATAGCATCATAAAAGAAAGGGATATTCATATTGAATTAATATCAAAGGCGTCTATAAATCCTTTTCGCCTTTTTCAATTGATTTTTGACCTATTTATTCATAAAACCGCCATTTTTATAACCTGTTATTCCTCCTGCGGCATTGTAAACTTCCTTAAAGCCTTTTTGCTTTAATATGCTGCATGCAAGACTGGATCTGTGACCTGTTCCGCACATTGCAATAACAGGTTTCTCTATGTCCAGTTTTTTATAATCGGTTCTCAGGTCCATTGCAAGAATGTTGACAGCCCCTTTTACATGTCCTGTTTCAAATTCATCAGCAGAACGAACATCTAAAAGAATAACATTCTTATCTTTTATCATTTCAAAAACTTCCCCTGGTGATAATTGGTGGATATGATCAGTGTCGTATCCTGACGTCACCCACATATGGGTTCCTCCCTTAAGATATCCCACAACCCTGTCCAGGCCAACTCTTCTGAGTTTTATAACCGCATCTTTAGTCTGGTCCGGATTATCTGTAACAAGCAGAATGTCCTTATCCGGAGGAAGAATCCATCCTGCAAAGGTTGAGAATTTCCCGTTGATGTCAATGTGGTAACTTCCGGGGATATGCTGCCCTCCAAATGTTGAATAATCCCTTATGCTGACAACAATTGTATTCCCATCTTCCATTTTTCTTTTAAAATCAGCAGGCACCATAGCAACTATCTCAGGAAGTGTACGGACAAGTACAGGGCCTTTTCTGTTAATATCACTACATCTTGAGAAATGATCAGGTGCAGGAGGCATTCCGACAGTCAGGGAATTGATAAATTCATCTTTGTCATCTATAAGAAGAGATGTGTTGTGAATTTTTTCATATCCTATTGTAGACAGTCTCATAGAACCCATAGCCTTTCCGCATAAAGAACCGGCACCATGAGCCGGAAAAACAATACAGTTTTCAGGCAGTTTCAAAATTTTTTCATGTAGATTTAAAAACAATTTTTCTGCCAGTTCTTTTGCCTGTCCCGGAAAAAGATCAGGTCTTCCGACATCATTTACAAAAAGAGTGTCTCCCGTAAATGCCACAACGGGTTCCTTACCCCTTGAAAGATCGGATACGGCATATACCAGACAGTCAGGTGTATGCCCCGGAGTTTCAAGGACCTGAAATTTCATATCCTCAATTAAAAATTCAGATCCCTGTGCGAGTGGAATATGTTTGAATTCGCAGTTTCCTGCTTTAGGAGCATATATATCAGCACCTGTTTTTTCTGCCAGATCAAGATGTCCTGAGACAAAATCGGCATGGAGATGCGTCTCAAGAATATGTGTGATCGTCAAATCTTCATCTTCTGCGGCCTCTATATACCAGTCAATATCCCGACTGGGATCTACAATTGCACATGTCTTACTGCCGCCTATAAGATATGAGCTGTGAGCTATCTTTTCTAAAAAAAACTGCTTTATCAACATAACTATCTCTCCTTTCCTCTACAAGATGCTATATTCAGATAAATAATATATAAATCATCGCCACAGAAATGCAGGTAAAAATTACTGTCATAATTCCTCCTGCCTTTAGGTAATCAGAATTGTGATAACCTCCCTGACCCATTAAAAACGCATTTACCTGGTGTGTGGGCAGAATAAAGGAGTTGGAGGCACAGATTCCTGCAAGAAGAGCCAGTCCGCGTGGATCGATTCCTGTATCAAGGCCTATTATGATTACAAGTGGTATAAGAATCACAGTCGCTGCGACATTTGACATAAAAAGACTGAAAAATGTCGCAAGAATTGCAACTGCAAAAAGTATCAGAATCGGATGCCCGCCTGTAAATAAACCGGTAACAATATCTGCAATATAAGCAGCCGTTCCTGTATTATCCATCGCAATACCTAAAGGGATAAGTCCTGCAAGCAAAAAGACAGTCCTCCAGTCAACAGCTCTGTAAGCTTCGTCAATACTTAGAACTCCTGCGATTATCATGCATATTGCGCCCGTAAGCAGGCCGAGTGATATCGGAACACCTGTAAAAGAGAGAAGAATTCCCCCGGCAAAACATAATACTGCAATAGGAGCTTTTGATTTTTTCAAATCTTTTTCTTCGGGAGGTGTTAATAAAATGAAATCCTGGCCTTTTCCTGCTTTTTCGATACTTCCCCATGAACCATATACTACAAAGGAATCTCCTGTTTTCAGTTTAATTTCCGAAAATTTTTCTTTGCTTTCTTCCTCCCTCCCTGAATACACAATAATTTCAAGACCGTAGTTGAGACGAAATGAGAGTTCACGGATAGTTTTCCCGATTATTTTTGAATGAGGTCTGAGTATTATCTCTGCAAATCCTGCATTTTCTTCACTTGTAAGTTCATCCAGATACGCTTTGTTTTTTGCGGAAATCAGTCCGTATTCTTCTCTAAATGATTCGGAATCCTCTTCTGAGCCTAAAATAGTCAAAATCTGGCCTGATGAAATAACAGTGTATCTCCATGGTGCATAGAGCATATCTTTGCCGTCTTTAATTGCAAGGAGGATTAGTGAATATTTTTCATCTAATTTTAAGTCTTCCCGTTTCATCCCATGAATTGGAGAATTTTTTGGAACAACATAATGATACATTCGCTTTGGAAGATTCCATATTTCCATGAGTTCTTCCTGAGATTCTATATTTTCCACAGGCTCTTCACTTTTTGGAAGAACATATTTTCCAAGGATTAAAAAGTATAATATTCCTGCTATAAGCAGGCAAAGACCGATTGGAGTTACAGCGAAAAAATCAAAAGGCTCCTGATTAGCCTGGATTAGAAGATCATTTAATAAAATAAGAGGGGATGAGCCTATCATACTCAGTGTTCCGCCGATTATTGCTGAAAAACCCATTGGCATTATAAGACGCGAACGGGGTATCTTCGTCTTTTTTGAAATTCTTAATATTGCAGGAAGAAATAGTGCTGCAGAACCAATATTCTGCATAAATGCGGACAATAATCCGACGCACGAAGAAACAATCCCTGTAATTCTTTTCTCTTCAGAACCTCCCCAAAGAACAATTCTCCGTGCGACATTTATCATAATACCTGTTCTGTCTATCCCGTATCCGAGAATCATTACAGAAATAATTGATATTACGGCATTGCTTGCAAATCCGGAGAATGTCTCGGCAGGACTGACCAGTCCCAGCCATCCCAGTGTAAGCATAATTATTATTGCAATAACATCAACCCGAAATGCCTCTGTTACAAAAAGGATGACCGTTACTGCAAGAATTATGCATACCAGGATTATTTCAGGAGTCATACTTTCACCGGATTAGAATGAACTGGCCATTTTTTGCAGATGGTTATGATGAAATGCTGAAAATATTATGAAAATGATCTCATGCTATTCTCATATAATCTGTAAATTTGTGGTATTTATCTGCAGGTCTTCTATTATGATTCAGTATGGTTTTATTGTAAATAACTATTTTCAGGAAAAAATAATTTATTATTTATTGCTTTTTTAACAAATCATGGATGAATTTTATTATTCTGTGATTTTATCTCTTATAATTTCATCAATTTCTGAGATATGCTCTGCACGAGTAACAATTAAAAGTTCATCGTCATATGCCAGAGGGGGTGCTTCTGAAAAAAGGTAAAAATTATCACCTCGATAAAAACCTATAAAGTCACTGTTTTTTGGCAGTTCTATCCCTGATAATTTTTTTCCTTTGTGCCTTTCACCGGCAATAATACTAATAAATCTTACGTCCCCTTTCATCATAGTTGAAAGTTCAATGGTATCAATACCTCTGAGTGCATGGTATATACTAAGGGACGCTGTCTGTGGAGGATTTACCACATGATGAAATCCGAGTTTTTTGGCAACATGCATAAATTCCATATGTTCGGTTGTGATAATTATTTCAGGTACATTATATCCACGTCCAATAAGACCTGTAATTATATTGTCCTGATCATGACTACTGCATGCGACAATAGCATCTGCCTTTTCAATTTCAGCTTTTTCAAGAATTTCGGGATTTGTACCTTCTGCATTTATGACAGTGCAGTCCAGCTTTTCAGAGAGACTTTCGGCTATTTGCTGATCCTTTTCAATGAGAATTACTTCATAACCTCTTTTTATCAGCATCAGTGCAAGATCCAGCCCAAGTGCACTTGCCTCAACAATAATCACTCTCAATTTTTCACCTCTTAATCCATGTTCGTGGGTAAAGTAATATAAATAACGGGATGATTTCAATTCTTCCAAGTAGCATATCAATAATTAATACTATTTTTAAAATGAATGGCATTGTAACATCTGTTATGCCTGTGGAAAGCCCGACAGTCCCTATAGCACTTGAAACCTCAAATAAAGAATTGTCCAGCCCGAAACCGAATAGCATGAAAATAAAACATGATGAAATTAACACAATAAAAAAGAGAAGTACTAAGGTAATAATATTGTAAACCATATCGGAATCAATAATCTCATCTCCTATCTTAAGGGGAGTTAAGGCTTCTTTTGGAAGGAAAAAGCGTATAAATACTATATGGATTACTTTTAAGAGAATAATGAGTCTTATTATTTTCAGACCTCCGGCAGTGGAACCCATAGAACCTCCAATCCACATAAGAACTGTCATAACCGCCTTTGAACCATCAGGAAGTGATGAAGGATCAACAGTTGAGAAACCTGATGTTGTAAGGGCTGAAAAAGCCTGGAAAAATGCTAATGAAAGAGTTTCCTTTAGAGAATAGTTGCCATATAATGTAAAAAAAAGAAGAAGAAATCCCAGTAATCCAAATAAAATAAAATATTTTAACTGGACATCAGAAAATATACCTTTTATGTCTTTTGGAAAGCGTGAATATACACTAAAATTTATTGCGCCCAGAACACAGCACAGTGTTACAATTAAGGGTAGAATCATTCCTGAAAATCCAGATATTGAATTAGGATTTGTCGAAAAACCTCCTGTTGAAACAGATGACATTGCATGACAAATCGCATCAAAAAAATTCATTCCTCCCAAAAAAAGAAGAATAAAAGCAATAATTGTGATTATAAGATATATTTTAAGAAGTGTTTTTGAAGTTGCAAATACAGTTGGCCTTATTTTTTGTTCACCTGCATTTATTGCATAAAGTCTGTATGCGCTGGGGCCGGGATTGGCAAATATCATCATTGCAATTATTAAAATTCCAATACCTCCAATCCACTGAAGCCACGATCTTGTGAAAAGAAAAACCGGACCGGGATCTAATGGCGATACTGAAAGACCTGTAGTGGTTATGCCTGAAACTGCCTCAAAAAAAGCATCTATTAGTGCCATATCCGTCAAAAGAGCCATAGGAAGTGTGCAGATTAAGGCAAGAAACGGGAATATTATAGCTGCCAGTACAATAGCTTCTTTTTTTTCAAGTTCTTCTTCAGGGAGAAACCTGTTGATTAAATACCCGAAAATGATAATTAAAGCGACAATTGCAAGATAAATTCCAAAAACAAAAATTTCTCCATATAAAATTGCAACTAAAAGAGGTACTAAAAGGATAATTCCTGATCCTATCATTAGTTTTGAGAGATACTTGAGCAGGACATCCGGCCTGACAGGAGAGGCAAGCTCGTACATAACGGGTAATGATACATAATTCTATAAAGGATATAATTGTTTATACAATTATTTTCAGAATTTGATAAAAAAGTGATTGAACTGATTTTTTTTAATCAAAAATATTTTTTTGATGATTTATAACAATTTTAACATGGGACAGCAACAAATTAAGAAGAAGGAAATAAATTTTATTTAATTTTGACAGGTGATATTTTTTAGTACTACTAAAAGGATCGATTTTTCAGACAAAGTTTTAATTTTTTGAGCAACAAAACATACTTCAATGATTCCTCTCATCCATAATCTGAAAGGAAAAAGAGTCTTAATTTTTGGAGGAGGTGAGGTTGGGTTTAGAAAAGCTTCATTTTTTCATCCTGAAACTGAAATTATGGTAGTAAGCAGATCATTTTGTGATAATCTTAAAAAAATGGATGTTTTGAAAATTGAAAAAGATCTTAAATCAGTTTCAGATGCCTGCCTTCTTGAATTAATATCCAGTTCTGCAATTGTAGTCGCCGCAACTTCAGACAGGGAATTAAATAACCGTATCAGACATATTTCAAAAAAGGAAAAAATATTATTTAATAATGCAGACGGCGAAGAAGGAGATATCATTATTCCGTCTTCAATAAAAGGAAAAAATTACCTTATTGCAATATCAACAGGTGGAAAGAGTCCGGGAATGTCTCGCTATATCAGGGAGCATCTGGAAGTTAATTGTCCTTATATTGATGAAATGATTGAGATTCAAAGTGAAATCAGGAAAATTTTAAAAAAAATTGAGCCTGATCAGAGAAAGAGGAATGAAATTTTGCATAATATACTTAATGATAACAATATTTGGATAAAACTGGAAAAAGACAAAGATTCTGTAATGAAATATATAAAAAAGGAATATCTTCAATGAAATATGAACTGCTGATTCCCATATCAGGTGCAGGGTTAACCTATCATGAGGCGGATATCGAAAAACTGGAGAATTTTCGTTTTAACGATGAAGAACAATTTCTGATTGAGGCAAGAGAGCATTTTAAAGGTGTTATTCTTCTTCAGACCTGTAACCGGGTAGAAATTTATGTTCAGGGGGATTCTGAATCGCTTGATAATTTTTTAAGATCCACAGGACGTGAGGGTTTCTGGACGCTTGAAGGGTGCAGTGCCTTAAATCACCTTTTAAGGCTTGCATCCGGAATGGATTCAATGATAATCGGCGAAGATCAAATACTTGGACAGTTGAAAAAAGCATTGTCACTCTCCCAGATGACGGGGGTTTGCAGTCCTGTCCTTGATCTTTGTATAAAAAAGGCTGTTCATACCGGAGTTGAAATTCGCAAAAAAACCAATATAAATAATGGTGCTGTTTCAATCGGTTCTGCAGCTGTTAAGCTTGCAGAAGAACTTCTTGGGAGTCTGAACGGGAAGCATATTCTTGTTGTTGGCGGCGGCGAGATGGGAAAACTTGTTGCACAGGCGCTTGCCGCAAAAGAGCTTACAGCGATATATGTGACAAACCGGACTTTTGAAACAGCAAAAAGGCTGGCAGAAGAGATTGGTGGAAAGGCTGTCATGCTGGATGAGCTTTATCATTATATTTCCCTTTCAGATGTGGTAATATCGTGCACTGCTGCTCCACATCCGATTATTCACTGTGAACCCTTAAATGACATTCTTGAAAAGCAGAGATGGCCTCTTGAGGAGATAAAAAAACCGTTGATACTAATAGATATCGCTCAGCCGCGTGATGTTGAAGAATGTATTTGTGAAATTGAGGGTGTCAGAATATTTACAATTGATGACCTGAGAACTGTCAGTGAGAAAAATTTAAATTCACGTCGTTATGAAGCTGAAATGGCTGAAATTTATCTTATTGATGAAGAAAAAAAGTTTATCGCTCTCTTAAACAGAACTGCTGCAAATGAAATACTTGGTGATCTTCATACCTGGGCGGAATCCATACGTATCAGGGAACGTGACCGGGCTCTTTCCAGAATTGAAGGGCATGATGAGAGAACAAAAGAAATTTTTGATGACTTTTCAAGAGTTATAATTAAAAAAATTCTTACTGATGCAACATTTGCAGTAAGAAGTTGTGCAGAATGCGGTGATGTGGAAACCGCTGAAAAATTAGTTCTTGCTATAACAAGAGGTAAAAGACCATGTTCCCCCAGAGAAGACTTAGAAGACTGAGAAAGAGAAATCTCCAGGCTCTGTTTAAGGAGACTGTTCTCACAAAAAATGATCTGATAGCGCCTTATTTTTTTGATGAGACAATATCAGAAAAAAAACCGATTGAATCAATGCCCGGGCAGTTCAGATATCCGTTATCGGAAGCAGGAGTTATTGCAGAAAAACTTAAACGCCTTGGCATTCGTGCAATGATTATCTTTGGAATTCCAAAAGATAAGGATCCTTTTGGCACTTCGGGCTGGATTGAGGATGGAGTTATTCAGAAGGCTGTTAAAGAGATAAAAGCAAAAGTTCCGGAGATGGTTGTAATTACCGATGTCTGTGCCTGCGAATATACAGATCATGGCCATTGTGGAATAATTGGCGATACCTGTGGTGGAATGGATCTTTTAAATGATGAATCACTGGAAGTCATGACGCAGATTGCGGTTTCACATGCAAAAGCCGGATGTGATATTGTTGCTCCCTCATGTATGCTTGACGGAATGGTGCTTGCAATAAGAGAGGCACTTGACGATTCAGGTTTTGAAGAGATTCCAATTATGTCATATTCCACTAAATTTGCAAGTGCTCTTTATGGTCCTTTCAGGGATGCGGCTGATTCAGTCATGTCATTTGGTGACAGGACAACATATCAGATGGCATATGAAAACCCGAGAGAGGCATTTTTGGAGTCTGAAACTGATCTGAAGGAAGGAGCAGACATTCTGATGGTAAAGCCTGCAGATTTTTATCATGATATTATTGCATCTGTTGCAACCCTTGGTGTACCTGTTGCAGCATACCAGGTCAGCGGAGAGTATTCAATGATAAAAGCAGCATCCGAAAAAGGATGGATTGATGAGAAAAAGATTGTAATGGAGAGTCTTGTCTCAATTAAACGTGCAGGCGCAGACCTGATTATTACTTATTTTGCAGAGGATGCAGCGAGGTGGATTGATGAAAAGCAGTGAACTATTTAATATTGCAAAAACACTGATGCCCGGAGGGGTAAGCAGTCCTGTAAGAGCAATAAAACCGTACCCGTTTTATACAAAAAAGGCAGAAGGCTCAAAGATAACAACCGAAGATGGAGATGAATTAATAGACTGCTGTCTGGGCTATGGTCCCCTTCTTTTAGGACATAAAAGCAGATGTGTTTATGATGCAATAAGAGATCAGATAGAAAAGGGGTGGCTTTACGGGACACCTTCAGAACAGGAGATAAAACTGGCAAAAATAATTACTGGAGATCATCCTTCAATTGATATGTGCCGGTTTGTTTCAAGCGGGTCTGAGGCAACTATGGCTGCTATCCGTCTGGCAAGGGGATTTACCGGGAAGAAGACAATCATTAAGTCAGAGGGTGGATTTCATGGTGCTCATGACGGTGTTTTAATTCAGGCAGGTTCGGGTGCGACAACAATGGGCATTCCTGATTCCGCGGGGGTAATTCCCGAGATTGTAGCCCATACTGCACAGGTGCCTTATAATAATATAGAATCTCTCAAAGAGATCATATCAAAAAATGATGATATTGCAGCTTTTATTATAGAACCGATAATGGGAAATATTGGTCCGATTCTGCCGGAAAAAGACTACCTTTCAGAAGTCCGGAAGATTACAAAAGAGAATGATATACTTTTGATATGTGATGAGGTAATCTGCGGTTACAGGACTGGCATTGGGGGAGCTCAGGTCAAATATGGAATAAAACCTGATCTTACCACTCTTGGAAAGATTACAGGCGGCGGCCTTCCAATAGGTGTTTTTGGCGGGAGACGTGAAATAATGGAGATGGTCGCACCGCAGGGTCCGGTTTATCAGGCAGGGACATTCAGTGGCAATCCGCTTTCGATGGCAGCGGGAATTGCAATGTTGAATTATATTCATGAAAACCGCAGTCTTTATGAAAGACTTGACGGCTATACAAAAATTATCCATGAATCGCTCCCTGAAAAATACAGGGATTCGTTTGTAAGAACTGGTTCGATGTTCAAGCTCTTCTTCAGGGAAACACCTCCTAAAAATTATTTAGAGGCAAAACAGAGCAATACTGAAAAATTTGGAGATTTCTGGAAGAAGATGCTAAAATCAGGAATATTTCTACCACCATCACAATTTGAGACAAATTTTGTATCAGCTGCACATTCTGAAGAGGATATTGAAAATATTGCCGGAGCATATTGTAAATGCCTTTGAAAGTAGGGACAAGAGGTTCGCGCCTTGCAATGGTGCAGACAGAACGTGTCTGCAGTATGCTTAAAGAAAAGGGAATCAAAACCAAGATTGTAACTATAAAGACAGTAGGTGATGACAAGACAAATGTCCCGCTCCATAAAGTAGGAGGCCAGGGAATATTTGTCCGTGCACTTGACGATGCGATAATTAACGGGGAAGTTGATTTTGCGGTTCACAGCATGAAAGACATCCCTGCAAAAAGGCCTCAGGGTGTTTTAACCTGTGCAGTGTTAAAAAGAGATTCGCCGTGCGATTTTCTTGTTCATAAATGTCCTCTTGAAGATATAAAAGTAGTTGGTACATCGAGTACACGCAGAAAGGCCCAGCTTTTAAGGGGTAATTTAAACCCTGAGATTAGGGAGCTTCGCGGGAATGTTGATACCCGGCTTAAAAAACTTGAGAATGGAGAATATGACGCAATTGTCCTTGCTGAAGCAGGTATGGAGCGTCTCGGGCTTAAATTGCCCGGAACAAAACTAATCCCGCAATGGTATGTGCCGTCCCCCAATCAGGGTATAATTGCGGTTGTCTGTCGTGATGATCCAAAGCTTTCAGAGATACTTTCAGTTCTTGATGATCCGAAAACAAGAAAAGATGCAGATGTTGAACGTGCGGTAATGGAAGAGATAGAGGGTGGCTGTTTTACTCCGCAGGGTGTGTTCTGCAAAGACGGATTTTTGATAGCAGAAGTTCTCTCGCTTGACGGGAAGAGGTACGAGAGAATTGAGGACAACGGAGATACTGTTGAGGAAGGAAGACTTGTTGGCAAAAAACTCCGTTCGATTGCATATGATCTAATAGAAGAAGCCCGTTTGAATCTGGGTATTAATCAATAAAGTGGTAGTAATAATGACAGGAAAAGTATATCTTGTTGGTTCAGGTCCCGGAGGACTTGGCCTTATGACATTTCGTGCAAGAGAAGTCATAGATGAGGCGGATGTTATAATCTACGATCAGCTTCCGGGAGAAGAGGTTTTATCATCTCTTCCGGATGTTCTTAAAATAGATGTGGGTAAATTTGGTGGAAAGCATACTAAAGAGCAGGACGAGATTGAACTTTTAATGGTTAAGTATGCAAAAGAGGATAAGACTGTAGTACGCTTAAAAGGCGGAGATCCTTTTCTCTTTGGACGTGGAGGAGAGGAGATGGAGACTCTTCGCAAATACGGCATCAAAGTTGAGATGGTTCCGGGAGTTACGAGTGCAATTGCAGTTCCTGAATGTGTGGGAATTCCTGTCACTCACAGAAAATTTGCATCCCAGGTTACATTTCTGACAGGTCATGAAGATCCAAAAAAAGAAGAATCTGCTATTAACTGGAAATGGCTGGCAGAGTCCCCCGGAACAATCGTTATTCTCATGGGAGTTAAGAATCTTCCAAATATTACTAAAGCCTTAATAGACAATGGAATGGATAAAGACATACCTGTTGCAATCATCGAACGTGGTCTTCGTCCTGATCAAAGAGTGACTATAGACTCTCTTGAAAAAATTTCAGATGTTGCAAACGAAAAAGAGGTGAAACCTCCGGCAATAATTGTTATAGGGGGGGTTGTAAGCCTTTTTGAAGAATAAAAATATTTTTTCAGAATTAAATATTCATTGTTCCAAGATTTTGCGAAGGTAAAAATTGTTTGTTCCAAGTTTTCCTTCATAATTTCCTGCACCAATAAATAAGACTCCGTTTTCTTTGACTGCTTTTAAAATTCCTTTTCGCATTGCGTCTTCAATTACTTTTTCGTTAAGGCCGTTTATTACAATTTCATAGATTGAATTAACATCTTCCGGAACAAGAGAATCAGAAATTTTATTTTTAATTGACGGGCAGAATCTGTGGTTTGTGCTTGCAGGCATTGGAAATTTGTAGTTTTTGCTGGCAACTTTTGAACCGCTTGAAACAATCCCTCCGGGAAAACTTGCAATAATTCCTTCACTATTCTCAAATGCTTTTACAGATGCCATTGCCCCTGCAAGTGCTGAACTCTGATCTTTTCCCATAACAAGGAAATTTCCGCCGGCGATCCCTTTAACAGCTCCAAAATTTTCCTCGCCTATAAAATCACCTCCCATTATGGGGATCTTCCAGCATTTTCTGTTGCCTACTGTGCATCTGCTCTCATAAGAATCTCCAAAATAGTGCATCCTTGTTGAAAATCTTGTTTCGGCATCAGGAAAACCATCAAAAACTGACGTTGTTGCGGCTGTTAAAATGCATTGAGATATTCTTTCGGCAACCCTCTCACGCATGCTTTTTCTGGCAGTGCAGATCATAACGGAGATGCCCGGTCTTTTATCGGGCGTTTCATCAGGAGAATAATATCGTTCTATTCCTGCCTCACAGGGGCATCCTATAGTTGAAGTTGCAAAGCCTGTTGCCTCAACAGCAGCTGTTTTTGCAAGTTCACAGGTTTCTGCTGTAATTATAATTCTTGAAAACCAGATTGGAAAAGCCTCCGCATATGTATCAATTATCTCCACTCCGTTAATCTGCATATTTTTCACTCCTGTTTTCTTTCAAATGCAATCTCTTCTTCAGTTACAATATAATCCATTAAGATATCGTTATGATCAAGAGGAATATTTTCAGCTTCCTGGCATGCGAATGCAATTCCTATTTTTTTTACATCAGGATATTTCTCCAGAAATCTGTCATAATAACCTGCACCATATCCTATGCGGCCTCCTTTCCTGTCATATCCCAGCATTGGTAGTATTACAATGTCAACTGCACCATCAGGAACAGGTATTTCATTTCCAATAGGCTCGGGGACACCGAATGTACTCGGAACAAGATGGGTCAGATCTTTTAGATATGAAAGACGAAGGCTGACATCTTCTGT
The DNA here is from genome assembly GCF_055145805.1 of Methanomicrobium sp. NCBI lineage: Archaea > Methanobacteriati > Methanobacteriota > Methanomicrobia > Methanomicrobiales > Methanomicrobiaceae > Methanomicrobium > Methanomicrobium sp. The sequence continues at coordinate 23,426 of NZ_JBSREC010000062.1, forward strand.
TACAATAATAGGAACTACAAGTGGATTTTCATTCTCAATTAATAATTTTAAAAGAAGGTTTGTATTTACTTCAAGCTCTTTTGAAGTAAATCCCATCACTGTTTCGCCTGGTTTTATGAGTGAAAAAACTTTTTTGCATATCGTTTCGCTTTTTAAAAGGCGTTCCTGTGAGGTAAGTTTTTCTCTTCTCTCACGCATAATGTTGCGTACTTTTATTTTTTCTTCACGCATGAGAAGGTTATTTTGCATATTCATATTTATCATTAATTGTACCGGTGAAAAAAGGAGAATAAATTACTATCACTATAACCTAAAAAAATTTATTTTTTTAATTCAGGACTATTTTTATAAGGCATAATTTGTCAATTATGTTTAAATTTCAAAAAGAATTAAAAAAATTCTTAAAAAATATTGAATTTAAATGAATTAAAGAACTTTTTCTATTTCTTTACGAATCATTGGGAGGGATATTCTTCCAATAGGTGTCTTTTTACCGTTTACTAAAATGAGAGGTATTGGCGGGTGGTCTTTTTCAATAATTTTAATTATATACTCAGGGACCTCGTTATCAAGCAGAGTTAATTTAAGATCAACATTATTTCCATATATGTGAAAAAGACGTTCTTTCAATGCATCAAAGGCTTTTAAAAGCTCTTCAGAAGGTGCACATTTTTCAAGTTCACAGGTTCTGTCGCCATCACATGGAAAAGGGCCACAGGGAGAGTCACTGAAACCAACTACTTCAATTGTTATTTTGCCACTCATATAATTGATATTGTAATTATTAGTATATTGAATTTGCAATTTTGGCATGAACCTTATGTATATAAAAAAAAGTGAAAAAATATCAGAAATCCAAAAAGAATCTTTTTGAACCTGAAAAAACATCTATATATATCTTTTTTCAAGGATTAACGAGATAATCTGATTTTTTTGTGACACAGAGAGAGAGATTAATAGGGATTACTTCCAAATAATAATGATTATTTCAATGAAGGCAGTTCTGGGTCTAGAAAACGGTAAATATATAATAGGAGAAGGATTTGGTGTTGAAGGGTCCTGTACCGGCGAACTTGTGTTTACAACACAGATGGGCGGTTATATGGAAGCGCTAACAGATCCTAGTTATGCAGGTCAGATTCTGATGTTTACATATCCTCTTATAGGAAATTATGGTGTAGATATTCAAAATTTCCAGAGTCCTATAGTAAATGCAGCAGGATGTGTTGTTCGTGAACATTGCAGGCGCCCGTCAGCTAACAACACTCTGCATTCTTTTTTTGAGGAAAATGGTTTATCAGGTATTTCAGGAATTGATACCCGTAAACTGACAATAGAGACAAGAATACATGGAACTTTAAGGGCCGCTTTAATTAATGGAGATGATAACGGGGAATATGCCGTGGAATGTGCAAAAGCGGTTAAACCCATATCAGATATCGATCTATTAAGCCAGGTATCCTGCAGAGAACCTTTTAGAATTCCCGGTAAAGGAAAAAGGATCGCAGTTATTGATCTTGGTATTAAGAAAAATATTGCAATATCACTGAGAAAACGTGATGCAGATTTGTTTATTTTTCCATATAATTCAAAGCCTTCTGATATTGAGGCATGTGAACCCGAAGCTATTTTTATAACAAATGGTCCGGGAGATCCTGCATGCGCAACTGATGCTGTGGAATGTGCAAAACATTTCATAGGTAAGATTCCTGTATTTGGAATATGTATGGGAAATCAGGTTCTCGGACTGGCTTTTGGTGCGGAGACATATAAAATGAAGTTTGGTCACAGGGGGTCAAATCAACCGGTACGCCACATGGATGGTTCAATATATATTACAACCCAGAATCACGGTTTTGCAGTTGACGGCGATACACTTCCTGAAGGCTGTGAGGTGTTTTTCTCAAATGTTAATGACGGTTCACTTGAAGGATTCTGTTCTGAAGACCTTGATGTTTTTTGTGTACAGTTTCATCCTGAAGCTCATGGAGGGCCACTTGACACCGAAAGATCCATCTTTGATATGATGTACAGGAGGATTCATTAAATGCCGCTTAGAGAAGACATAAAAAAAGTAATTCTTATTGGTTCCGGACCAATTCAGATAGGTCAGGCAGCAGAATTTGATTTTTCAGGTACGCAGGCATGCAGGGCATTGAGAGAAGAAGGTATTGAAGTAGTCCTTGTAAACTCGAACCCTGCAACAATTCAGACAGATCCTGATACAGCGGATGTTATATACGTCGAACCTCTAAAAGCCTCTATAATTGCAAAAATTATTGAAAAAGAGAAACCTGACGGAATTATGAGCGGTATGGGGGGTCAGACAGGGCTGAATCTTACTGCAGAACTTGCAGAGATGGGAGCTTTAAAAAATGTCGAAATTCTTGGAACACCTCTTGAAGCAATATACAAGGGGGAAGACAGGGAACAGTTTAAGGATTTGATGAATGAAATTGGAGAACCTGTTCCAAGAAGTCTCATTTTAGAGTCAATGAGTCAGATAGACGAAGTCTATGAAAAAGTAGGTCTGCCTGTAATTATACGTCCTGCATATACTCTTGGAGGTGCCGGAGGAGGAGTTGCAAACACGCCTGAAGAACTTAGAAGAATTGTTGAACTTGGACTCCAGCGTTCAAGAATTCATCAGGTTTTAATTGAAGAGAGCGTAATCGGCTGGAAGGAGATAGAATTTGAGGTCATGCGGGATTCTGCAGATACCTGTGTTATTATCTGTGGTATGGAAAATGTGGACGCAATGGGAATTCATACCGGCGAAAGTGTGGTTGTTGCACCGATTCTTACGCTTCGTGATGACGAATTCCAAAAATTAAGAAGTGCGGCAATAAAAATTATCCGGGCACTTGATGTTCAGGGGGGATGCAACATCCAGATGGCATTTAAAGATGGTGATTACAGAATTATTGAGGTAAATCCACGCGTATCACGTTCTTCTGCCCTTGCATCAAAAGCGACCGGATATCCGATTGCAAGAGTTGCCTCAAAGATTGCAGTAGGCCTCCGGCTTGATGAAATAATAAATACAGTAACAGGATGCACTCCTGCATCTTTTGAGCCTGCAATAGACTATGTCGTTGTCAAAATTCCACGATGGCCTTTTGATAAATTCAAAAATGCTGATCGGACACTCACAACAGCTATGAAGAGTACAGGTGAAGTTATGGCAATCGGGCGAACACTTGAAGAAGCATTTATAAAAGCTCTCAGGTCACTTGATACAGACATAAGCGAACATACATCAAGAAAAGAGATCTCAATGCTTCTTCAGAATCCAACCGATGAACGTTTCGGATGTCTTTTTGATGCATTCAGAAATGGTTTTGAGGTTGAGGAAGTAGCTTCCCTTACATATATAGATGCATTCTTCCTGCAAAAGATTGCAAACATCATCGAAATTGAAAATAAACTGAAAGCAAATCCATCAGACGATGATATAAAATCTGCAAAATATTATGGATTTACAAATTCTGATATCAGCGGATTTACAGGAAAGGATCTCAGTTCTGTTGAAAAAATAACAGAAGAACCTGGATATAAAATGGTTGATACCTGTGCTGCGGAATTTCCGGCAACCACACCCTATTTTTACTCAACATCTGATTCCGATTGTGAAATTGTACGAAGCACTAAAAAGAAAATACTCATTTTAGGTTCAGGACCAATAAGAATTGGTCAGGGTATTGAATTTGATTATTGTACAGTACATGCGGTTATGGCACTTCGTGAAGAGGGAATTGAGGTTCATATAGTAAATAATAATCCTGAAACTGTATCAACTGATTTTGATACATCTGACAGATTATTCTTTGAACCTATGAAACTGGAAGACATAACAAATATTCTTAAAAAAGATGATTATGCCGGTGTCATGGTTCAGTTTGGGGGTCAGAATTCCGTAAATCTTGCTGTTCCAATTGAGAAGAGAATAAAGGAATTGGGACTGAAAACAAAAATTCTTGGGACATCTCCTGCTGCAATGGATCTGGCAGAAGACAGAGATAAATTCAGTCAGCTTTTGGATGAACTTGAGATACCTTCTCCTGCCAACAGTTCAGCATATTCTGAAGAAGAAGCATTTGAAATTGCCAAAAAAATAGGCTTCCCCCTTTTGGTTCGCCCCTCATATGTTCTTGGCGGAAGAGCAATGGAACTTGTTCATGATGATATAGAACTTCATAATTACATTAAAGAGGCTGTTCGTGTCAGCAAAAAACATCCTGTTCTTCTTGATTCATTCCTGCAGAATGCAATTGAACTTGATGTAGATGCGGTATGTGACGGTGAAGATGTTTTAATCGGCGGTATTATGGAACATATTGAAGAGGCTGGCGTTCATAGTGGTGATTCAGCCTGTGTTATACCAACACAGTCTCTTTCAGATGAAGTTTTGGAAAAGGTAAGAGATTATACAAAAAAGCTGGCTATCGGAATTGGTGTTGTGGGGCTTTTAAATATCCAGTTTGCAGTAAAAGGTGGAATTGTCTATGTTATTGAGGCTAATCCGCGTGCAAGCCGAACTGTACCGTTTGTTTCAAAAGCAACCGGAATTCCACTTGCAAAGGTTGCAGCCCGCGTAATGAGCGGTTGCAAATTGAAGGATATGGACTACAAAGAGCGGCAGATAAAACATGTTGCTGTAAAAGAGGTCCTTTTACCCTTCAACAAACTTCCCGGAGTGGATACAGTTCTTGGTCCTGAAATGAAGAGTACAGGTGAAGTTATGGGAATTGACTATGACTTCGGAAGAGCCTATTATAAGGCAAGTACATCTGCTGATAACCAGTTGCCTCTTGAAGGCATGGTCTTTATTTCAATAGGGGATGAAAACAAGTCTGAAATTGTTCCGATTGCAAAGAAACTATGTGAACTAGGCCTCTCTCTCCTTGGTACAAGTGGTACTGTGGAATACCTGGAAGGACATGGTATTGAGGCAAAACTTGTACGGAAGGTTCAGGAAGGTTCGCCCAATGTCATTGATCTGATGAGAAGAGGAGAAACAAGTCTGATTATAAACACGCCTTCAGGAAAATATTCACGACAGGATCATAAACAGATTATGCGTGCGGCGCTGGATTATGGAATACCATATATTACTACAATGCAGGCGGCAAGAGCAGCTGCAATGGCAATTGAGGCGATGAAATTGCAGGATGTAACTCTTGAGCCATTAAGCTATTATCACAATAATATTTGATTTTTTTTTAATCCAGACATTTATTTTAATAATTTAAATAAAGCTTTTAGCTAATAGGATCGTAGAATTTTTTAGAAAAAAACAGTATTTTGAGAAAATATTATTAATTCATATTTATATTATATTTACAGAGTTTTATTATGAAATCATATTCATTTAGTTTAATTTCAATAACAATACTTACAATTATTTGTCTTTCCTTTATCCCTGTTACTGTGTCTGCTGATTCGGAAGCAACTCTTCTTTGGAAATTTACCAAAAACACAAATTTTGCTGATACAGACATCTCTGAAGATGAAGGCTATGTGCTTGCAGGAGGGACAAATGCCAGGGTGTACCTTCTTGACAACAAAGGGAACCTGATCTGGGAAAGATCGGTCAACGGTCCGGTAAGCGGGTTATCTGTATCGGAATTTGGAGATTATTCTGTAGTAAGTACAAAAAAGGGAATACTTTATCTGTTTGATTCAGAAGGAAATATTTTATGGCAGAAAAATCTGGGCGGAATAGTATATGATGCTGCAATATCCAGAGAAGGAACATATATCGCGGCTGGTTCTAATGATGGATACCTGTACCTTTACAAAAAAGGAGGAGAATTTGTATGGAAACAAAGACTTGGAGGAGATGTTTACTGTGTTTCTATAAATAATGACGGCAGTCTCATTGCTGCCGGAAAAAAGCTTTTTATGGTTTTTTTGTATAATCTGGAAGGCAGCAGATTATGGACATATTCTACAAATGAACAGGTTTTTGATATTGATATATCCCCCGATGGAAACACAATTGTCGCAGGATGTGCTGATGGAAGGGTAGATATTATTGGTGAAGACGGAAACAAAATATGGTCAACAAATGTAATGGTTCCTGTAAACGGAGTTTCAACTTCTTATTATGGAAAATATGTGGCTGCAGGCGCAAATGATAGCTTTGCACATCTTTATGGTGACGATAAAACCGAGATTTTAAAATATGCAACATTTGGAAATGTGAAGGGTGTTTCGTTGTCCCCGTCCGGAATGCATATGTCTGTTGCGTCAGATGATGGAAATCTGTATTATCTTGCACTTCCTGTAACAGTTCCTTCAACACCTGAACCACTTCCTGTCTGTGAAATTCCTTATCCTACAGGAACAGGAATGCTTTCTGTTGATTCTGCACCATCGGGTGCGGATGTACTTGTGGATAATATTTATTTGGGAATTACTCCTCTGACAATAAAAGAAATAACTTCGGGAATGCATGTTGTAACTGTACGTCTTTCAGGATATAATGACTGGAAAACAGATGTATCTATAACTGAAGGAGAGACAGATTATATTTCGGCTTCACTGACTCCTTTAGTATTGGGGATAAATATTCCTTTAATGCCATTTACAGTAATAGTTGCGATCATAATTGGTTTATTTATTGTATATAGAAGAAAGAGATAGATTAGTTGTCTTTTAATATTTGCCCAAACCATGGTAAAAAATCATTTTTACGGGACATCATACCTTCTTTTCTAAGAGGTTGTTTCTCAATACCTGCTTGTTTTAAAATAAGAGTTTCGGCTTCCATATAAATTTCACTTCCGTTTTCAAATACACTTGTTAAAAGTGTGGCAAAAATATCTGCACCGTTCTCTTTTTTGAGTTTTTTTGTATATCGGGATATTTCATCTTTATTCTCTATTGAAAATTCAAATGTAGGTATCATTATTTGAGAGATAATAACTTTTTTACCGAACAATTCATATTCTTTTATATCTCTCATTAGAAGTTGCCTTAAGTCAATTCCATCCAAATTCATTCCTTTTTTAATTAATTCCGTTCCAAATTCTACAGGATCTGTTTCTGAGATTTCTGCCAGATATTTTACAATCCTTTTGTCTTTCTCGGTTGTAGTGGAAAGACGAAGAACAAGTGTGTCAGATAAAATCCCTGCAAGGAGAATTCCTGCAGTTTTTTTATCAGGTTTTATTCCCTCTTCTATAAATTTCCCTGCAATAATTGTGCAAGTTGAGCCGACGGGTTCGTTTAAAAAGCTTATTGGTTTTAATGTGGTTATAGCACCCAGCCTGTGGTGATCTATAATCTCCAGAATTTCAGCTTTTTCTATTCCTTCAACTGCCTGGGCATATTCATTATGATCCAAAAGAATTACCTGTTTTTGAACAGTTTCCAGGAAAGTGTTTCTTGAAATCATTCCGAGAAATTTTCTGTTGTCGTCAACAACACAGGCAGTACGGTATTTTGAACTGGAAACAAGTTTTTTTGCATATTCGATTGTATCTTCTTTTATTACTGTCGGGACATCCCTGGCCATAATATGACTTGCGGGAAGGGAGAGATTGATCATCTTTCCTACTCCGAATGCATCAAGATTTGTGGATATAAGTGCAACCCCCTTCTCTGTTGCGGCATTTATAACTCTCTCTCCGACTGGTGCACCATCAGCAATTATTAGTGCCGCAATTCCTGTAGAGATAAGTGTGAGCTGTGCGGGTTCATTATCTCCGACAACCGCAACGTCATTACTGGTCAGTTTTGAAAGTGTTACATGGAGTGCATCAATTGCAATATAGACTTTTCCTTCAAGGAGGTCGGCTGAAGGGGCAAGTATTTTTGCATTCAGAATTCTTGTAAGTGTTTCAAGTTTAATTGGTGTTATAGAGAGCTGCTCTATCTTCTGACGGCGAACATATGCCTGTGCAAGTCCGTGTTCACTCATCAGTCCGGTAAGTTTGCCTCTTGAATCAGTAACCGGTATGTTACGAACATTGTTGTCATCCATCATAGATATGATATCAATAGAAGGAACACTTTCTTCGGCGCTGAAAGTGTATGTGAAAGGAAGATCAGAAATATTGGGCTCAACAGACTCTATATATTCGGGTATTTCTGTATTGAATTTTTCAAGCGCAAATTGTGTCTCCTCATTAATTTCACCACAAACTGCAGCAATATATCGTCCGTCATCTTTTTTATTTAGAAACTTTGCATATCCTATTGCACTACAAACGGAATCTGTATCAGGATTTTTGTGCCCGATCACATAGATTTTATTCATATTATCCTCCTTTTTATTTAGACTACAAGATTTTGAGATTAAAACTTAAATTCTCCGGAGACATAAAAAAGTCTTTCCGATTTTTCTTTTTAAGATTAGGGTTTTTATCAATATCTTCTTTTGTATAGTATGTCAAATTCCTGAAAAATCCATTTCTGTTTATCTTTGGTATTTTTCAGTTATTAATTAAAAAATTCAAATTTTTGTGAAATAAATTGGAAATATTTATTGCTGTTGAATACAACGATTCAAAAACAAAGGTTGTTGTTCTTTATGGATATTGTAAAGATTCCAAAGATGGAAGTTGAGGAATATAATCTGCTTATAGAGGAAGGTTATATTTGCAGAATAGCATTTCAAGGGGAGAAATACCCTTATCTTGCGCCTTTTTTGTATGTTTTTGATGGCAGGTTTTTGTATTTCCTCTCAACAAAATACGGCAGGAAAAATGATTTATATAAATTAAATCCACATGTTTCAGTAGAGGTTGAGAGATATTCAAGTGATCTTTCGTGCTATAATTTTGTGACTTTGCAGGGATACCTGGTTCAGGAAGATGATAGTATCACAAAAAAGCAGATAAGACAAAAATTTGTTGACATGATTAAAGAAAAGAAACTGTCTCAAAATATTTTATCTGCACTTGGTCATGATCCTTCCGAACCTTTGGAGGCAATAGTGGCAGAGGAGAGAACAAGTATCTGGAAGCTTACCGGAGTAACTGATATTGTTGCATTAAAAAACAAATAATTTTTTTCTCATTTATATATTAGCCCAAAAGGATTTATGGCAGATAAAAATCTATAAGTCCGATATGGAATATCTTATCAGATATCTGGGGGGGAGATAAAAT
>NZ_JBSREC010000063.1:0-65909 GCF_055145805.1 Methanomicrobium sp.
CCGGAATCATGCTTATGGGGCAGTTAATTGAGGCAACCCTAAAAGAGATTATACTTGTTCATGACGGTGTCAACAATGAAAAAGAATTTGGGGAACTGATTCTTTATTCCAGAAATCTGAAAAATAAAAGATAGGGGCATAAAAGTTCGCTCCTGGCCTGCTCTACCTCATGGGCTTTCCCTCGTGTGAAATCGCGGGCAGGACAAAACAGAAAAATGTTATAATGAATGAAATTTTTTTACCCGGATACTTTTTTTATGGATATCTTCTTTTAATTTATCTAAACGTGATAAATAATCTTTATCATCTGTTGCCAGAAAATGGGAACGATTCCATGATCGATAAATATTATTTTTCAAAAGATATTCTATGTAGGGAATATCCCGATCCATCTTGAAATCCAGATCTGAATTCAGGCTCACTCCTTTTTTCTGTGCTGAATTTCCCTCATTTGGTAATGGCTGGTAATCAATATGATGATCATCAAAGATTATTTTATCACCGTACAAGATACGGCCGTTTACTATCACACACTTAATTGCGTCATCGTCAGATTGAGGAGACAATAAAGCATCAAGCGCATTTAATTCGGATTTTGGTTTTGTGAAGATCAAAAAATCCCCGTAATTTCCTGGTTTTATCTGGCCCACATTTTCAAGACCAAGGCATTTTGCGGCATTAGTGGTAATCATTTTAAAAATGTCATAACTTTTTATTTCCTGATCAAATTCTTTAGCGAACCATAAAGCGAACTTTGCTTCTTCCAGGATATGTTTTCCGCCACTGGGGCTCCAGTCCGATCCAAGGGCAACATTTACGCCCTTCTTCAGCAGTTCAGAAATATGAAGGGTATCTTTGTAAAGCAACAGGTTCGAAATTGGGGCCCATAGTACGCTTATCCCATATTCTTTCAGAAAATCAACATGACTGGAATCGAATACATCAATTCCGCACCCGTGAATGATCGATAAATGCATGGGGATTATGTCTTTACTGTTGTTAGATTTTATGTGAGACATAAATGTCTGGAATTCTTTACGGGTATACTCATCCACTCCTTTTTGATACTCAAGGAACCCCGAACGCCCTTCCGCAAGATGAGCCAGTGTGGCAACAAATTTGCCTTGGTCATTCTTTTTAAGTTTAATATTCAAATCAAAGGTATTCAAATCATCTTGTTCTTTAGGTTTCCATTTATGATCCGATAGTATAGGCCGGTAAAAGTCAATGACAGAAAAAATTCTGTTTTCAGGGGGAAAACCAAAATCTTTCGGAGAACTCGTACTTCGTAACAAAATATTCGGACTCTGGTTGGGATTTTCATAATCAAGCGTTTGATCCTCCTGTATACACGTCGTCCCGCCGGAAATTGCCTGAATTTCAGTCGTAATGCCGTAGACCAAAGGATGAGGTTGTTCATTCTTATCCTTACTGGCTATTTTTTCTAAAAAATTTATGCAATTTTTAGTACAATCATTTTCATTTGTTTTTGAATCTTTTACCAATTGGGCAGTAATGCAACAATGTACAGCTTTTATATCATTTTTATATCCTGGATCATTCCGCCATTCAAACCGGCAATTAAACGGGGCATTCGGGGAATCCCAGATAGGGATTGTATTGTATTCAATATGGGTATGAAGATTCAGAAAACCAGGGAACACAATATCATCATCATCAAGATTCAGGACAATCAAAGAGTCATCCGATATTTCTTTTGGTGGCGAGTTCCTTATGCTCTGAATACGACCATCACTTACAACAATATAGCCCCTGGATACATTTCCCTCCACATCCAGATAATTTCCATTAATTACTAGTGTTTTTCCAGACCTCGTACGCATCATAGTTTTCTCTCCCGCATTTGATGTACTACAAAATGATTATTAATATCCCATCTCCTTAAATACTTTTTAGTGCGAAAATTTGAAAATGGTGTTTGTGGTCGTCTCGGCACCGCTGATGCTTGTTCTCCTTGTACCGGTCTGTTTTGAGTTATTCTGATCTTAGTGAGGACTAGCTGAAAATTAGAGAATTACTGAAATTCAAAGAGTAATCCTTTCTTTCTTCATTCTAATAATCTATCTTTTGAACAATTTATATTGCAGCTCATCATCATTTGAAAGATTGACTTTTGTAGCATCCGGGCTGTCAATAGCTTTCTGATCAAGAGGTTCACCACACAGACTCTTAAAGGAAAACCGTAGCGGAACTTCACTTGTCATTATCAGTACCTGACAGAAAGACAGGCTGCTTCAGGGATGGGCAAGCATCCCTGAAACAGCTTTTAATTTTTTTCCTGATACGAAGTTGCCGGATTCCTGAGTTAAAAAAAATAAGAACCGGCTTTCTGGCGCCTGTTTTTTCCAAAATTCCCTGGTATTTTTCGGGTAAATATATCACCTTTAACAGTTATTTGTAGCTATGTCTGAAAATAGTGAATCTGATTCACTCCAAACAATAGATATCAATGCGGAAATTTTTGCATCAGATCAAAAACAACAGTTTGAGAGTAACAAAACTGTGCTTCCTCCCTTATACAACCCTGAAAATAAAAAATTTGAAGGGAAATCCAATCTTTATGAGATCTATTATGACTCATATAAATGCCTCCTCTGCGGGATGTATCGTCCCGGAATCATGCTTATGGGGCAGTTAATTGAGGCAACCCTAAAAGAGATTATACTTGTTCATGACGGAGTAAAAAACGAAAAAGCATTTGGAGAACTGATACTTTATTCCAGAAATCTGAAAAATAAAAGAGAAGGGCATCAGAGTTCGCTACTGCCAAAATTTTTCAACAAAACTTTCAAAAGAATAAAGGATAATCTCGGAAATCCTTACGTTAATCTGAATTGTGAAGCTATATTCAGTGATGAATTAATCCGGGGAGTTAAATCCGAAGTTGGAGAGAGCTTTAAGGAGATCGTAAAAAACACCGAAATCATTCAGAATAAGATAACAAATAATGAAGTAACTTTTCCGGAAATTGATCAGATAACTGATAAAATGGCGGGAGATAAAGAGAAAAGAGAAAGAGAAAATCTGTGGGCCATAATCTGGGCGTGGGAGATATACCCGTTATTTGAAATTCTTGTGGACGAATATCTGGCAGATGCGGATTATGAAAGGCATTTAAAGAAGCATGGCGGAAAATAAACGCTGCCCTGTCTGATTATCCCTTCAATATTTTAGAAAATTAATTGTTAAAATGTAGTGTACCGTTAAAAATTTCAAAATTATTTTTTATTGGGAATATATTTGGAAAAAAGTGGTTCTTTTTGATTCCTGAAATTTTTTATATCGTCAATTAAGGCGGATGCGATATTAACTGATGAAACCATCCGTTTTGTGGATATGAGGGTAATGTCTTCTGTGCTTAACAGGGGGTTTTCATTGATCAGCTTTAACTGCTCTCTTATCAGTTTTCTTTCCGATTCCGCAATTGTCAGGTTTATGTAAAATTTATAGACGATTCCTGCCTTACTTTCATCTAATTTCTGGATATCTCCCTGAATGCTGTAAAAAAGACCGTTATCAGTATAAAACGGCTGTGGGAGGCTTATCGCATTCGGAACAAAATCGGGGTTTGGGTGTTCTTTTGAAAAGTCCTTAAGTAATGTCTCTACAGATTCCACATCTGAAATTACGGCATATTCAAGATTTTTTGTGGATTCATGGCCGTAATATTTGATAATCAGAAACTGTGAGATTATTGCAATAAAACCCCCGAGAATGACCCCCTGTAAACCCTCACTAATCATACAGTTTATTAATTCTTTATAATACAATATAAATGAATTTTTTTTAAAATAATCCCGGTTTACAGAATATAATCTGATTAGATGAATATTCGCGTGATTTTTATAAATACATGAAAAAATCCAGTAATTTTTCCGGAGATTTATCTCCCTGTATAAATTTGAAATGCGCTGAGGGGGAGATTTGAACTCCCGAGGGGCGAACCCCACAGGCTTTCCAGGCCTGCGCCCTACCAGACTAGACTACCTCAGCAAAAGAAGTATCAGTGCCTTAATTAATAAGGCACTAAATTTATTAATCCTATCCTTTTGCAACCGCCGTAACAACTGAAATTATAACTGAAAAAAATGAAAAAATGGAAAATTAAGTTTTAAAATCCCGGGCAGACAAAAAAGTCTTTTATCCCCGTCTTCTGTCAAAAGGCTGTGCTTTTGAAAAAGGCCTCTGCCGTTTTTCTGAGGGTTTTTTATCAGGAGTTTTTTCCGGAGCTTTAACCTGAGTTTTAGCCGGATATCCGGATGTTCTCTTATTTGAAGGACGAAATCTTTTTTTCTCCGGAGATTTTTGTGGGGGTTTTGGCTTTGGTTTTATTACCGGCTTTTTCTCTCTTATTTTCTCGGGATCAAATGGTTTTTTTGTCCATCCCTTCTCATATGTGCCTCTCTTCATCACAACAGCCAGTGGTGCAACAACAAGACCTGTATCGCCTGGCTTATACTCTTCAGATGAGATGAGGGCCTTTCCGATGCAGACGAGCTCACCTTTTTCGGTTATAACCGCAACATTCGAATCCCTCTTATAACTCTCCTTTGATACAACTCCGACGCCTGCAAGGACTGCTCCTGTGCAGACCGCCTCAACCGCTGAATCACGGATTTTCACAATCGGAATTTCGGATATGAGTCTTTCCACCGGAAGAATCATTTTTTTGAGCTCTTCGGAATTTCCCTCCTGTGAAAAGACAAATGCATCCTTTAAATCCTGAAGTGTGCATGTGTCGGGAAGTCCGATTGAACCTGACCGTGAACGCCGGAGTTCCTCCATCTGACCGCCGACACCCATTGCAAATGCCATATGGGTGCAGAGAGAGCGGACATATGATCCTGCCTCACAGCTGATTCTTAAGAGAACGAGTCTGCCGGAAAAATCCAGAACCTCGATATCGTACATTGTCCGTATTCTTAACTGACGGCGGACTGCACTTTTCCGCGGGGGTCTCTGATAGATCCTGCCCCGGAATTCATCTGCAACCCTGTAAACCTCCTCTTTTTCCACATCGCCATGAAGTCTCAAAACCGCGATATACTCTTTTCTGTGTTTTAGGATTACGGGCGCAAGCCGGACTGCACGTCCGAGCATTACTATTAAAACGCCGGATACCATCGGATCAAGTGTTCCTCCGTGTCCGATTCTCATATTCTGTCCAAAAATTTCCTTAACCCAGGCTGTAACCTGGTGGCTGGAAGGGCCCTGCGTTTTGTCAACCGCAATTATACCGCATTCAAGGAGCTCTTTTATTTCCGGATCTTTTATTTCTTCACTCATATTTTCAGACTTTTTTTAAGTATTCGTTTAGGGCTATAAGCGTGCCTTCAAGTGAACCGTCTCCTGTAACGAGGGGTTTTACTCCGCCTTCAATCATTCTCTGTCCGGTTACATCCCCGATTGCAGCGGGAATTATATTCATATTTTTGTCCCACACAGAATATGTAAAAGAGTTGGCGCTTGTAAACAATATAACATCACATCCCTCAAGTAAAAGTCTCTCTTCTGTCGGCTCAAGTGAGTATATTGCAACCTCGGTAACAATCCCTCCCTTGTCCTCAACTCCGCTGATTAAACCGGGATTGGGAACTTCTGCCCGTGGGATACCAATTCTTTTACCGTATATCCAGTCCCCGAGGAATGGGACAAAATCACGTGAGTAGTAAGTTGGAAGCGTCTCGCAGTCAATCCCAAAATTTTTGAGTGTCTTTGCCGTCTGGGGGCCTATTGCAACGACTCTCGGCCATCTTTTAAGAAGCGACCCTATAGCCTGTGCCGGAAGAGCACTTGTGAAAAATATGCAGTCAAAGTCACCTTTGTTAACAGCAGCGGCAAACTCCTCTACCCTGTCGGTGTATATTTTAGCCTCCATCGGGGACACAATCCGGCAATCGTGTCCGTATTTTTTGCAGAGTTCGTCATCCTTTCCTGCCTTCTCTTTAAGGCGGGTAACTGCAATTATCATTGGGAGATGAATATGTCGGGAATTCAGATAAAACTGTATGAAAAAAAATCTGACAAAAGCGTTTGAAAACTTCTATATTACTGTTAAAATATAAAGAAATCTGCTAAACAATGATTGAGATTATAATCTGCCTGTTTGCAGGAATACTTCTGGGCACAATTAGCGGACTTATTCCCGGAATTCACTCAAACACTATGGCGGGAATTCTTCTCTCAGTCGAAACAGGTTTTCTTGCTCTTTTCGGCGAAACGGCAATGGCGGTATCCTTAATTGCAGCGCTCATCGTTCATACGTTTTTAGACATTGTTCCGGGAACATTCTTTGGAATTCCTGATGCGGATACTGCTCTTTCCGTTCTTCCTGCCCACAAATTGTGCCTTGAGGGTAACGGTGAGGAGGCAGTCAGGCTCTCCGCACTTGGAAGCGCTTATGGTTCAGTATTCAGCCTTGTTGTATTTGCCGCATTCATAATGCTCCTGCCTTCTCTTCAGCCATATATCGACTGGTGGACTGGAATAATTCTGGTTGGAGTTGCGGGAATCCTCATAGTATATTCAGAATCGCCTGAATGGTCGTTTGCGATATTCACAGTTTCGGGAATACTCGGCATTTTTGCGTTTGAATACTCCTGGCTTTCCACAGGCATGGCAGGCGGCGGTTCTGTTCTTATGCCTCTTTTAACCGGCCTTTTCGGAATATCTGTCCTTCTGGTCTCATCTGAGGGCATTATGCCTGAGCAGAAATCAGGTGTGGTAAAAACGGACAGAAAAGAGATTATTAAATGCAGTATTGCAGGAACACTTGCAGGCTCAGCAGTCGGATGGCTGCCCGGCCTTTCAAATGCTTCCGCAAACGCAGTACTTGCATCCGCAATCAGAATTGATCGTGAGGGAAGGGGCTTTATAATTGCAACAAGTGCTGCAAACACTGCAAATGCTTTCATATCAATAGCGGCGTTCTACGCAATAATGAGGATGAGAAACGGTGTTATGGCTGCATTTTCCCATCTTCAGAATCTGCCCCCGGTAACCCTTATTCTCTCGGCAGGGTTCTGTGCCGCTGTTGCAGGATACCTGCTTACACTTCTCTTTTCCCGTTCTGGAAGGCTGTTTATGGGTATGAATGTGAGAAAATTAAGCACTTTTATTGTAGTATTCATGACTTTTCTGACCTTTGTTCTTACAGGGCCGTTTGGGATTTTAATTCTGGTTCTTGCAACAATGACAGGTTATGTGCCGTATCTTGTAAATGTCAGAAGAGTTCCCTGTATGGGTGCTGTAATGATTCCTGTAATATGCTGGTCGTTTTCAATATTATAAAAAAGGAATTTAGTCAGGGTTTTTCAGATGAACAGAGATCCCATATATACAAAATAGGCTGCAAGAAGAACAACTGCCCATACCCTTGTAAATCTCTCTTTTCTGCAGAACAGAATAAGGCCTGCAACCGTAAAACCGCACATTATTAAAACATCTGAATATGCAGGGATTTCAACAGGTCTTATAAGGGTGCCCACGCCCATAACAAAAAGAAGATTGAATATGTTGCTTCCAAACAGGTTTCCGATTGAGATTCCGCCCTGGCCCTTTATAATTGCCATAAGTGATGTCACAAGTTCGGGAAGCGATGTTCCGACAGCAACCATCGACATTCCTATTATAAAAGACGGAATGCCCATAATTTCCGCAATTGACACTGCACTGTCAAGGAGGAGTTGTGAACCGATTACAACACCAAAAAGACCTAAGATTATGTATAAAAAGTCCTTATTTCCGTGAGATTCAATCTTCTCCTCTTCCACATTTCCGCTCTTCCAGAGGTATATGAGGATTAAGACAAAGGATATCAGAAAGATAATTCCGCTGATATAATTTAAGGTCCCTAAGAGTGCAAACAGTGCAAAAATAACGGTTGCAGCAAGCATAAGGTACGCATCAATACCAAGACATCCTTTTTTTCTGATGGTTTCATGGACTATTCCCGGCTTAATAAATGCACAGAGCGCAAGAACGAGGGCAATATTTGCGATATTGCTGCCCAGAATGTTGCCAAGTGCAATTCCCTGATCTCCGGATATAATAGCGTTGATACTCACCCCGAACTCCGGAAGCGATGTTCCGAATGCAATTACGGTAAGGCCTATTGTGGTCGGCGAGACGCCGTATCGTGAGGCAAGTCCCCCTCCTCCATCAACAAAGTAGTCGGCTCCCTTTACGAGAAACAGAAGACCTGCAATAAAAAGCAGTATTGTAACTATCATATTTAACCAATTATTCTGCCGGAATTCCCGGCAGGACTGTGTATAAATTAAGTACAGATTCTATATTACTTGTTCGCAAGAATTTTTTTACTGCTGTTCACAAACCTGTTTTTTTGCTTAGGTGTGTGAACATTTAATCAACGATTGCAGACAGATCTGATATCAATTATGCAGTACTGGTTTGGGGACATAAATCCTGATGGCAGCTGTGTTCCTTTGAAAGGGGAACAGGATGTTTTTGCGGCACATTATCGCGATATAGATGCCAGTATGAACAATTTTGTACCTCTTTCACCTGAGGATGCAGTAAAATGCGGTGTGGCGGAAAACCGCGAAGAATATATGGAAAAACTCCGTCTGTTATGCATTTTTCTTGCTGAAAAGAAGATTCATGCACACTATACTAAGGGCGACATAGAACTTGTCCAGATGGTGAGGATGCTTGACGAGATGGACCATGTCATAAATCTCTTAATTGAGCGTGCAACCGAGTGGTATCTCGTTCAGAATCCAAAATTTTCGAGAAAATACAAATCAGTCGGCGCAAAGAAGATGGTTGCAATAATCAGGCGTGAAAAGACGTCTCTTGGCAGACTCGGATATGAGATAGACAGGATGTCCTCTGAAAGAACACGTTTGATGAAGGAGATATCAGGCCGTGCAGATATAATTGCGCCAAACTGCAGTGCTCTTGTCGGAGGGCTTGTTGCTGCAAGGCTTATATCAAGAGCAGGAAGTCTTCTTCAGATGTCAAGGATGGCATCATCTGCGATTCAGGTTTTAGGTGCCGAAAGTGCTCTTTTTACACACCTGAAGGGAAATACGCCCTCCCCCAAACACGGGATTATCTTTCAGCACAGGAGAGTTCATAATTCAAAGGCGAAAGTCCGGGGTAAAGTTTCAAGGGTTCTTGGCGGTAAACTTGCGATTGCGGCAAAGCTTGACTATTTCAGGGGCGAACTTGTTCCTGAATTCATAGAGCCCGCACAGGCAAGGATAGATTATGTATTTGCTCTCGGAGAGGAGAAGGCGAAATGATAAATATTGACGGTGTTCTGGTCTCCAAAGGACAGGGCGGAGTTTACGGCGAAAAGATGATGAAAGGGCACCGTGTATGGAATCCTTACAGAAGCAAGTTCGCCGCTCTTGCAATGCTGCGTCCTGAAACTGACCTTGAAGCTGATTTAAGGGTTTTATATCTTGGTGCCGCAAACGGAACGACTGTGTCTCATTTTGCAGATTATGTCGACTGTGTCTATGCCGTTGAGTTTGCACCACGTCCGATGCAGGACTTAATTGAGGTCTCAAAGAGAAGAAAGAATATCATGCCTATAATGGCGGATGCAGGAAATCCACGTGAGTATGCTCCTTTTATGGAGTATGTTGATATGATCTATCAGGATGTTGCACAGCCCAATCAGGCCGAGATCGCAATTTTGAACCTGCCGTTTTTAAAGAAAGAAGGGACTCTCATACTGATGCTAAAGACAAGAAGCGTGGATGTAACAACAGATCCAAAGACTGTATTTCTGGATACATTAAAAGAGCTTGAAGAATCAGGTCTTGAAATAAAGGATGCATGCTGGCTTGAGCCCTATCATCATGATCATGCATGTATCATATGCAAAAAAATTAAAGAATAATCTACTTTTTTCTCAAAAAACCGGAATCAGAAATTCAAAATAAGAAATCCAAAATTAGTATAGTGGCCTCCTGCCATCAGCATCATTAAAATCAGATGAGCTCTGAAATTTATCTGATGGCAAGATACTTATTCAGCCCTTTTTCAGTAATTCTGCTAATTTTCCTGATACTAATGCTGATTCTGCTCCTGCCGCTTTTGTTTCTCGGGATAATAGGGAGTGCCTTATCAAAACTCGGCTTCAGTCTGTGGCAGGTAATTCTTCTTGTGATTGCGATGATTGTGGGCAGTTTTGTAAATATTCCCATAACAAAAATAAAATCCGAACAGCAGTTTGTCCGCATCCCTCATGGTCAGCTGATGAACAGGCTCTACAAACCACAGGAATTTGCAACCGAAACCACAATTGCCGCAAACCTCGGTGGCTGCATAATTCCTGTCCTGGTATCCGCATACCTCCTGATTCAGGCGTCATTTATGCCCGGAGGACAGAATATCCTGTTTTCAGCTCTGATTGGAGTGATGATTGTTGCAATTATTACCAATGTTACAGCAAAACCGGTGGCAGGCGTGGGAATTGCAACACCGCTTTTTATTCCGCCGTTATGTGCATTAATATGCGGACTTATGCTCTCCGGAGGAATACCGTTTGCAGCGCCGGTGATCGCATATGTTAGCGGAACAATCGGGACTCTTCTGGGTGCTGACTTGTTAAATCTGAAAAAGATGGGATCTATGGGTGTTCCTGTTGCATCAATAGGCGGTGCAGGAACATTTGACGGCGTGTTTTTAGCCGGAATTATAGCAGCATTTCTGGTATAATCATCAAATATTATCCCATAATACTTTATATTCAGCTAAATTTATCTGAATGATCAATAGTAATGAACTGATTTATGAATGGGTTCCTGGAAAATTCACTAAAAAAGTTATAGTCCGGAGCAGATTCGAACTGCTGTCGCAAGATCCAGAGTCTCACATGATTGACCGCTACACTACCGGACTAAATGTCAGTCTTACTTTTGATGTAAGTTGCACTACATATTTTGTCAGTTCAGACTAATTAAAGTGACGAAATAAAATCCCTGCCTTTGGAATAATAATATATATGAAGTCTTTTCTTTTCATCAGGGTGGCTTTGTGAATAAACTTCCAAAGTAACTTTGCAATAAATTATAAAGTTCTAATTCGCCGGCTTTACAGAAAATAGGGGGGCTGTTTAAAAGCGCAGTCATTTGCAGGCAATATCAATCCTCAATTCCCTGTTGGGAAGATATTTTGGTAATTGTCGATTAATTCAGATTTTACTTTGCTCTTGATGTGAAGACTGTTTTACAGTGAATATTGTATGCCTGAAATCTGATTATATCGAAACATGGCTTAAAAAGCGTCCGATTATCTATTCTTTATATTGGATCTTGCGTTCTTTCAACCACAAAGGATATATTAAGTGTTCTACAAATATTGGTGTATATTCCGTCGTTCGGAGTATGGGGCAAGGTGAATCCATTTTCGACACATGTCGAATTTGATTGATTGCCTAAACCTTAAATCGTATGTTAAGGAGGTTTAAATGACAAGTAAAAAATTCGGAATCGCACTGTTATCTTTATTAGTGCTCGCACTCTTTGCAGTTGCACCTGTATCTGCTTGGGCTGCAGCAACTAATATTTCAGCAGGAGATACAGTGTTTATCGGGGAAGGCGGCCTCGATATTACAAACGCAACCAGCCAGAATGGTGCAGGTCCAGTAGTGACAACACTTTACTGGTTTGAGAGCACGACTGCACAGCCAGCAAGTTTAACATTATCTGCAGCTCAGAAAACATCTTTCACAGTATCTGAGGCAGTTTTTGGCTCAAAGCTTGGTAACTGGTATGACAATGCAAGTATCTATGGTAATGTAACATTTGTAGTAGATTATCCTTACCTTAGCAATGTCCAGATCCTTGATAACAGTACCTCTCAGGCAGCTGCACAGGATATCAGTGGCAAATCAGCAATTAAAGGAGACACTCTTCAGATTGCATTCCAGACAAATCTGCACACACTTATATCCCAGCGTGGATTAGCAACAAGCAGTATTGCAGCAAAAGTTGTAACACCTGATGGAGCAACCCTCAGTGGTCTTTACAATGCGTCTGGTTATACAACCTTCATCAACGATGTTCTTCCTGACAATTCAAAGTACTATGTTCAGAATGCAACTGGTGGGGCAGGTTTACCTATAGACATATGGTATACCGGAAACTCTGCATACACAGCAGGAACATACCAGGTCTGGATTGAATCTAACATTAACGGCATGAAGGATAACCTTGGTGCAATTTCAGGAAAGACAATTTCTCCAGTCTCAGAAGTTACAATCGATAAAGAGACAGTAACAATCACAGGTGACAAGGAAACAGTTGTTCGTAACAATGATTTCGCTGTTACTGTTACAGGTAAGCCTAAAACTGAGTACTACTTATGGATAACCGGAATTGGTAACTATAATAACGCAACTGGTACACAAATTGATTATGCACCATGGATTACACCAAATCAGGTAAACGTTGGGGCTGCAATACCCGCTGAGTTAGCTTATGTATACAAAGGCACAGCCACAAGGATTAGATCTGATGTTCCTGTTCAGAACCCACCTAAGGTATGGGCTGGAAATGTTACAACAGATGCAAGTGGTTCCATTACAGTTTCATTATCAACTGATGGAAATACAAAAGCAGCTACTTACACATTCCGTGTTCAGAAACCTGATGGAATCAACCAGCTCTATGATACTATAAAAGTAAAAGTAGAGAAGGGAGCAGTAACAGTTACAGCATCCGGTGATGGTTCATACTACCTTGGTGAAGAAGTAACACTCTCAGGTACAAACACTGATACAGATGACACATACATGTTCATTACAGGTCCAAACCTTCCTACGAACGGTGGAGTCATTACTGACGCACAGACTGCATTTAATGAATCTACACTTGCTTCAAACGTTGACTTCACAAAAGCAACTGTAAAAACAGACGACACTTGGGAATACAAGTGGGATACAGCTGGTGCATCTCTTGATGCAGGTACATATACAATCTATGCAGTATCAAAGCAGTTAAACAAGGCAAACCTTGCAAATGCAAAGTATGATACTGTTTCAGTTGTAATCAAGAAGCCTTTTGTTACAGCAACAACATCAGCATCAACAGTAGCAAAGGGTGACAAGCTCTACATCCGTGGAACTGCAGAAGGTAACCCAACACCTGGTGTTGCAATCTGGATTCTCGGAAAGAACTACTGGAACGGTGCAGGAGCAACTATAGCACTTTCTTCAGTTACAACCGAGACTGTAGCAGATGATGGTTCATTTGAATATGAAGTAGGCACTGCAACAACAAAGGCCATGGCAAGCGGCCAGTACTTTGTAGTTGTCCAGCACCCGATGTATAACGATGTTTTCGATGTGACTGCAGCTTATAATGCTGTTAATGATCAGATTATTGTATCTGAGACCGCAACTGCAACTACAAACACGAACTTCGTTATCTGGGGAGCTTCCAAGCTTCAGGGCTCTGACGCAGCAGAAGCATTAGTCACTTCAATCAACTCGCCAGATATTGATGATACCTATACCAAGCTCACATTCTTAATTGAAGAGCCCTGGATCAGGATCAATTCAATTGGTGACCACTATGTTGGTGATATGTTCAAGGTATCAGGTACAACAAACCTTGCTGTTGGTGATGACCTGATTGTTGAAGTTACATCTTCATCATTCCAGCCAACACAGAAGACACAGAGTAGTGAATTCTCTGGTGTATCTAATACTGTAAAGGTTACAGAAGGCGATTCATACAATGAATGGGCAATGGACGTAGACGCATCAACCTTCAAGCCAGACGAGTACATCGTAAACGTTGAGGCAATTGAAGCAGACGCAACTGCAACCACAACATTCAATGTCCTTAAGGGTGCAGCACCAACAACTGGCCCAGTAACTCCAACCACCGGTCCAACAACCGTACCAACCACCGGTCCAACAACCGTCCCAACACCTGAGCCAACGGCATCACCAGGATTTGGAGCATTTGTTGCACTCATTGGCCTTGGCGCAGTAGCGGCACTGGTAATGAGAAAGGACTAAATTCCTAAATTCAAAACTTTTTTTTGCATTATATTGTTTCTTAATATTGTTATCATCCCGAATTCCGGGTTTTTTAGGTTGTTTGCCAGAATAAACGTCCGGTTAAACTCATGGATTCCTAGCAAATTTATGAGTTGCATCTATAATTTGTAGATAATGAAATCTGTTAATAGCTGATTTCTCACTATGAAAACAGAACCGATAATTTGCCCTCTCTCTTCCGGCTGGTATTTATCAGACAAATTTAACTAAATTGCTCTGGATTGCCTCTTTTTGGTTTACAGGTATCCGGATAATATAAAAGCAATGAAAATTAAAGTAATTTCATGGATATTCGTCGCTTTCTGACATTCATTCTATTACTGGGAGCGATATGCTGTACGGTTCAGGCAACAACCCTTACCATAACTGTAAGGGATGAGATTGATCAAACACCTGTTTCCGGAGCATCTTTGTATATAGACGGGAGTTATGCCGGAAGCACAAACAGTGAAGGCATATTTACATATTCCCATTCTCTCTCCTCAAGTTTCAGACTAGGAATAGATAATGACGGCTATAAATACTGGAGTGACCTGATAACTCCCGGACAAACATCAGTTGTTGCTGATTTGATACGAGATAAGGGTATTTTACAGGTAAATGTCATGGACTCTGAATCACTTGCACCTATAGGGGATGCACTTGTTAAAATATCAGGGGCTGGCCTTGCCGATAGTGAATCTACCAATTCTGAAGGAACGGCACAGTTTGAGGTATTCTTAGGTTCAACATATGTTGTTGAGGTCCAGATGACCCGCTATGAAACCCTCTTTAAATCTGTGGAGATGGGGGATTCATCAAAGAAAGTGGATTACCTTCTTTTAAGAAATGATCTTGTAATATTCCAGATTCTGGACGGTGAATCGGAGGGACAGACTAAATCTCCTCTTTATGATGCACAGATTTACATTGATGACAAACTTGCCGGTGAGACCGGAGATGACGGCAGGGTTACCCTGTACCTTGAGCATGAAAAATCCTATAAGGTAGGTGTGCAGAAAGTCCAGTATGAATCCTTTGAAGAGGATCATTATTTTGCCAGTGATGATATTCTCTATACAGTAACACTCTCAAAGAATCTTTATCCTGTAACAGTTTCGGTTTATGATATGGAAAAGCGACCTGTTTATGATGCTGAAATTTACATAGACGGAGATCTATTCGGAAAATCAGATTCCTACGGGAGGAGTTCTGTTACAAAATTATCTTCCGGAAACCATATTTTTCTGGTCAGAAAAGCAGGATATGAGGACTATGAAACAACAGTTAATATTGACGGCAGTAATGACAATATAATAGCAGATCTTTCATACTCAAAAGCAGCAGTTACAATAATTGTACAGGATAAGGACAATAAACTTGTTTCAGATGCTGTTGTGTCCGCAAACGGGAATAATCTCGGGGTTACGGACGATAAGGGAAAAATTACAACTGAACTTCTGACAAATGCCGATTATACTTTTGAAGTCACTGCTGAGGATTACAATGAGTTTGAGGAGACCCGGCAGATTCCTCTTGGCAGTACAGAGATGACACTGACATTTATCCTTGAAAGAAAATTTAATGTGGTTTTGATAGGAGCTGTTCTGGCAGGAATTATTGTTCTTCTGGTTGTGGGTATTTTTAAGTTTAAGGCAAATGGTGGCGGAAGAAGAAAAGGCGGTAATAAAAGACGGCCTCCAAGAAGATATGATGACGGCGGACTTTAGAACACTGTAATTTGGAGTATTTATCGATAAAATTTAATTTTTTTTTAATTTTATGAATTAATTATTTTTTAGAAATACTGAGCTAAGGGAGATCAAAATCTAGAAATATTATTTTTAACCTGATTTTGAAATTGAATATTCAGGATTATTGCAATTACGAAATATTATTTCCTTTTTTATAAAGTTATGAATCTATATATATATTAGAACTCGTAAATTATCTGTACTATATATAATAATATTTAGATAATGCCTAAAAGTGATTTGACTGGTGATTACTATGAAAAAATTAACGATAAGCCTCCTTTTAATCCTATTTATGACTCTGCTAATTGTAAATACAGCTTTTGCACTTGAGGATTCCGAAGTTTTATTGCAGACTGATAGTAACTGGATTGTGGCAGGCGGCGCTTCTGCAACGATATCAGCTTCTATTACAAATATTTCATACTCTATAGTGAATGTGGATTTTGCATGCACAGAGTCGGATGTATATGGTGATGTGACTACAAAAAGGGTGACTGCTTATCCATTTATTACCTCTTTTTCATCAACTAAGAGTGGCACTGCTGAGATTAAGGCAGTAATAAATTATGAGGACGATGATGGTATTCCGGGTTCTGTTACTAAAACAGTTCAGCAGAAGATTGATCATGCAGCCCCCTGGGAAGTCAAAAATATTACTTATTCAAATGAAGTGACAGTCGGGGAAGTCACATCATTTGATATCCGGATGACTGACATTTATGGAAATCTGATTGACAGCAAAAAAGAGGATAATTTAGCTGAAACACCCGAATATTTTGACCTCTATTGCAGTCCTGCTGATTCCTATCTCTTTGACGGATCAGGATATACGCTTAATAGCGCAAGAGTGTATGTCAACAGTGATGGTGTTGCAGGGACGAGTTATATGGTTTCAACAAGACCTGGTCAGAATCTGATTAACGTTTTTTCCATATACTGGGAACGTCCATTAGCCAGAGAAATTACAGGGATTGCAGATTTAGAACCGGTTTCAATCGATGTAAGTGTAAATCCGAATAATGGTGTACCTCCCTATCTGCCGGCTGACGGAGAGAGCAAATTCTACATAAGATACTATCTTACAGATAAGTACGGCAATCCTTCTGGCAACAGAGCTGTTTATATCTCCAGTTCAGACAGCAATTACCCGTTGATTGGTGAAAGAACATCGAATTCATATGGTGTTATAAATATCTCCTACGGAGAGAAATACCAGAAAGGCATTGATACAGTTACGGCATATTCCATTGACAATGCATCTCTAAGTGTGCAGACAGATCTTCAGTTTGACAGCACAGAACCGGATAATATGATTCTGACAGCAAATCCGGAGGTTATGCCGAGTCATGAGGTCGCACCGACCAGAACGTCTGCAATCCGTGCAAAAGTTATTGACATCAGGGGTAATCCTGTTGAGAACGAAGAGGTGTCATTTTCAATAACACCCGGGGCATATCCTGTTTACCAGACAGCTGATCCCTCACTTTCCGCAGCAACTGCAACAACAGATGATGATGGTCAGGCAATTGTTTATTTTACGTCAGGAACTTTCATATCTGATGTACTTGATCCCGATTATGAGAGTGCCGGGTCTGCAAACTGTACAGTAGAGGCAACCTGGAATACGACTGTAAAGACGATCTTAATTGAATGGAAAAACTATCCGTATCTTTCTGTTGAGACTGAGGTAGACCCTGAAACTGTGGCTGTTAACGGGACTGTTGATGTAACAATAAGGCTTATCGGCGACGGCTGGGCTCTTCAGCCTGACCCTATTGACGTTATGCTCTCAGCAGACCGTTCGGGAAGTATGCTGAAGGATTATCCTGACAGAATGGTTTCTGTCATGGATGCAATGAAGACATTTAATTCCGGTATGGCTGAAGGGCGTGACAGGGTAGGTCTTACAAGTTTTGGTACAACCGGGCGTGCATATCTGCCTAATTATTGGGCATATGAGTGGGCCGGAAGAGATACTAAAACATGGGATGATAATTCATATACTAGCTCTCATTATCCATGGAGTGATTCCACCCATTATTATTCAGATTATGCAACTTTGGATCTGTCTCTAACAACAGATCATGCAACGGTTGACACAGAGATTGGGAATCTCGTTCCTATGGAGGGAACTCCGATGCGGGGAGGAATTTATCTTGCATTAAAAGAGCTTGTGGATAATTCACGAACTGATGCGGTTAAAGCCGTTGTTGTGCTCTCAGATGGTGATTATACTACAGGCAGCAGCAATGGCAATGGTGATCCTCTTGCAGATGGAGATTATACGTATTATGGCGATCTTTCCAGTGAAGAACAAAACCTTGCCGTATATGCTACTAATAATGGCATAAAAATATACACAATAGCATATGTCCAGGGAGAATCTGAGGTTCTGAGGGATCTTGCCGAACAGAGCAATGGAAAATATTACACAGCTACTTCTACAAACATTAATGATGTATATCTGGAAATCGCAGGCGCCTTAAAAACCGAAGCCGGTGTAAACACCCAGATGAGTCTTGATTTTGAAAATATCGAAGTGAACAACGTCTCAACATCAAATAGTGACAGTTCCATACTCAGATATGTCTATTTAAATGATGTTTCAACAGTGATTGAAAAGTGGAATCAGACAAGTACTGTAATTCCCAGGTACACAGAAGATGACACAGATGACTGGAGCGAGGATCAATCCCTTGATTTTGATGTTGGAACAATAAAGCTTTTAGAGACGTGGGAGACGACATTCAGACTCCGGGTGTTAACAGGCGGGAATATCAATATATTTGGTCCGGGTTCCACTATAACATTTAATAACGCCACAGACACCCTTGCACTTCCGAAAACATATGTGACTGCAGTTTACGACCTTAATGTAAGCGGAACTCCGTTTATGGATCTTACTTTATCAAATCTTCATTCCACAAACACAGGCGAAATTATGGATACACTCAATCTGGAGTGGAATATATTATACACAGGTGAAAGTTCAGCCTGGCAGACTCTGGAGTATATGAAGACAGATGAGGGTGGTTATGATGAAGGCAGCTGGATTTTCTTTAAGTCGATGCCTGGTGTTTCAGGTCCGATGGGTGCTCCAATTACTCAGAATACAAATCTTCTGATAAGGGATTTCCAGCCCGGAAATTATGATATACGGGTGATAGGGACCTCAATAGATACCAATGATTCTGTTGCTGTTCTGTCGCAGCCGATTTTTATAGGTAATAACCAGACAACATATATTAAAATTGAATAAAATTCAATTATTTTTTTACATGCCGAATAAATTAATGAAAAACTGAACGGACCCAGCGGGAATTGAACCCGCGTCTTTGGGTTCGAAGCCCAAAAGGATATCCACTACCCTATGGATCCTGTCTTAATAGATTGACCTGACTATATCAAAAAAGTTGGTATTCGAAACAGGTTCGGGCATGAAAATGAAATTTATATTTTTATTTAAACATCTCTGATTTTAAGAGTTCGCCGCCGTTTTTACGGATTCCGCGAATGGCTTCTTCAACCTGATCTACACGGAGAATTAAAACTGCGGCCTCTTTCCCTGAATAAGCATATGCATATTCTATGTTTATATTTGTATCACCGAGAATTCTTGCTGTGTCATAAAGGCCTCCCGGCTCGTCCTTCATGTTAACGGCAATTACGTCTGTAAAAGAGACCATAAATCCGAGATGTGCAAGTTTTTCAAGCGCAGGTGCGGGTTTGTCAACCAGAATTCTCACCACACCAAATCCTTTTGACTCTGCTATTGAAAATGCGAAGATGTTTATCTTCTCTTCTTCAAGCGCCTTTGCAATCGCTGCAAGACGGCCCGGTTTGTTCTCGGAAAAGACCGAGATCTGTTTTATAATGAAATCTTTTGTATCCATCTACATATTCCTCCTGTCAATTACCCTCTTTGCCTTTCCCTCAAATCTCGGGAGTGAATTAGGCGCCATAATTTCCACACCGCAACTCACATTGAGGGAATTTTTCAGTATATGAGATACTTTTCTCTTTATATCCATTAAATCATTAATCTTGTCTGAGAATGATTCCTGCTTTAATTCCACCTGAACAAGCATGTTGTCAAGAGTGCCCTCTCTTTCGACAATAATCATGAAATGCTGGCCGGAAACCTCTCCTATTCCCATAAGTGCATGTTCCACCTGTGACGGGAATACATTGATTCCTCTGATTATCAGCATATCATCCACCCTTCCGCTTATACGTTCAATTCTGGGGTGTGTTCTCCCGCAGGGGCATACTGATTCGTCTAAGGATGTGATATCTCCTATACGGTATCTGATAATCGGAAGAGCTTCTTTCTGAAGAATGGTCATTACAAGCTCACCCTTCTCCCCTGGTGCGAGGTTTTCTCCTGTCTCAGAGTCAATTATCTCGGTGTATGCTATATCTCCCCAGATATGAATCCCGTTCTGTTCCGGGCACTCGGTGAACATGGGTCCTGAGATCTCTGATGTTCCGAAGATGTTGTATGCCGAAATTCCCATCTCTTTCTGGAGATGGTCTCTCATCTGTTCAGACCAGGGTTCTGCACCGAGGACTGCGGTTCTCAGTTTGGTGTCATTTTTAATTGAGACCCCCATTTTTACGGCGGTTTCTCCGAGGTGGTTTAAGTAAGAAGGTGTGCAGGCGATTGCTGTTACGTTCAAGTCCTGCATAAGTTCAATCTGCCTCTCAGTGTTGCCGACACTTGTCGGAACGACTGTTGCGCCTATCTTTTCGGCACCGTAATGAAGACCGAGACCGCCGGTGAAAAGACCGTATCCGTATGAAACCTGCATCACATCGCCTCTTCCAAGACCGCATGCTGTTAAGGAGCGTGCCAGGGACTGTGTCCAGAGGTCAAGATCTTTCTGGGTGTATCCAACCACTGTTGGTTTTCCTGTCGTTCCCGAGGATACGTGATACCTTACAAGCTCGTCTGTTGAAGAGGTGAAGATTTTGTTCGGGTAGTTGTCCCTGAGGTCTGTTTTGTACATGAAGGGCAGTTTTCTGATGTCTGCAAGTGAATTTATGTCGTCAGGGTGGACATTCTGCTCCTTCATTCTCCTGTGATAAAAATCTGAAAAACTGTAAAGCCGGTAGACAAGCGCCTTCATATGCCTGTACTGAAGTTTTTTCAGATCACTTACAGGCATCTCCTCAATTCTCGGGTCCCATGCTCTCAAAATTTGTCACCTCTTCTGTCAATTACCCTCTTTGCCTTTCCCTCAAATCTCGGCAGGGATTCAGGTTCGACAAGTGAGACTTTTGTTCTCAGGTTTAATATATCTCTCAGGGAGTGAATTATTTTTTTCTGTATCCTTTCAAGGTCGCTTAGTTCACCTTTGAAGAATTCTCTCTTGACTTCGACATCTATTGTCATCTCGTCCAGATGATTTATCCTGTCGACATAGACCATAAACTGCTCGCCGACTTCCGGAATTGAGCGCAGAACATGTTCTATCTGTGACGGGAAGACGTTTATGCCTCTTATTACCAGCATGTCATCGGATCTTCCGGTAAGCCTTGCAATCTTTGCTCCCCTTCCGCAGGGACATTCATCCTCAAGGATCATTGTGATATCGCCAGTTCTGTATCTTAAAAGCGGCATTGCCTCTTTTACAAGAGGAGTTACGACAAGTTCTCCTTTCTGTCCGGGTTCTAAAACCTCGCATGTTTCCGGGTCGATTATCTCAATTAGATATGAGTCATGCCAGAAGTGAAGTCCGTCTCTCTCCTGACATTCGAATGCGGCACCCGGGCCGTACATCTCGCTCATGCCGTATGAGTCATATGCAGTTACACCGAGCTTCTCCTCAAGGCTTTTTCTCATATTGTCAGACCAGGGTTCTGCACCGAACATTCCTGTCTTTAATGATTCGAGTTTTGTGCCCATGCTTTCTGCAACCTCGGAAAGGTGCATCGCATAACTGGGTGTGCAGTGCATTGCAGTCACTCCAAAGTCGTCTATCATCTCTATCTGGCGCTTTGTGTTTCCTGTACCGCTTGGAATGACAGTCATTCCAATCTTTTCAGCACCGTAGTGAAAGCCGAGACCGCCTGTAAAAAGGCCGTAGTTCACAGCGTTCTGAAATATATCATCAGAAGAAAGGCCCACCATCGTCATGTTTCTTGCGATTAATTCAGACCAGTTTTCAATATCCCCTCTTGTATATCCGATAACAGTCGGTTTTCCTGTTGTACCGGAGGTGGTGTGAATTCTGACAATATCTCTTTTCGGAACAGCAAGGAATCCGAAGGGATAACCTCCCTGAAGATCTGCTTTTTTTGTAAAGGGGAGCTTTTGTATGTCTTCCTTTTTTCTTATATTGTCTGCAGATACGTTTGAGTCGTTCAGCAGTTTTTTATAGAAAGGTATCTCCCCTGCCTGTTTTATTGTCCACTTAAGGCGCTTTATCTGGAGTTTCTCCAGTCCGTCTCCTTTAAGCGTCTCCGTTTCTTTATTCCAGAACATGAAGCTCATAGTATGGTATGCTATAGCATGGCATGAATGTTGTGGTATTTAAAAAAAACCATATATTCAGAGCTTTACCTGAAAATTTCTTATTATACAATACTTTTTTAAAAATATTATAAATCAGTAATTTTTCAGAAGTTCTTTATATTTATTTAACCCAAATTTCCAGTATGGACAAAAAGATTCTGGCTGCATTTATTCTGATTGTAGCTGTTGTGGCAGTCGCATTTGCGGGCTGTACAGGCACAACCGAACCATCTGAAGAGGTAGTTGATGTTGTCGTTGTTGAAGAGAAGACTGTTTACATTGTAGGTATTGACGGAGAGTATCCTCCTTATTCATTCATTGACAAGGACGGAAATGCACAGGGCTTTGATGTGGATTCAGTAAAATGGATTGCAGAAAACCAGGGCTTTGATGTGGAGGTCCGGGCTATGGCATGGGACGGAATTATTCCTGCACTTCAGGCAGGAAAGATTGACATGGTCTACTCCGGCATGACAATCACAGACGAGCGCCTTGAGAAGGTCAACTTTTCAAATGTTTACTGGATTGCAAATCAGGGTGTTGCTGTAAGAAATGGCTCAACTGTTACAATGGATGATTTAAAGGCAGGAAAAGTTGTTATCGGCACACAGAGAGGATGCACTGCGGCAGACTGGATCACAGCAAATCTGATTGATACAGGTCTTATGACTGAAGATAATCTCAAACTCTATGATAACTTTGCACTCGCAATTTCTGATCTCGAAAATGAACGTGTGGATGCCGCAATGTATGACACACCTGTTGTAATTGAGTCAATCGAGGGTAAGGACATTGTAAAACTCGGCACAATTGAGACCAATGAAGAGTACGGAATTGCAATCAGAAAGGCTGACGTTGAGCTCTTAAACTCAATAAATGAGGGTCTTGACGCATTAATGGCCTCACCTTACTGGCAGGAATTAATTGTAAAATATAAACTTGCCTGATTTGATATTTCAGTCCCTGTTGGGATTTTAAGATTAAATTTTTTTTTGAATTTTTAAAAAGAAATATCTCCTGATTACAGGTTTTATTTTTGTTTTTATGTTGTATCCGGATTTATACGCAACCGGGAAAAATGTGTTTTATGTTTATTCTTTAACCTTTCTTAGAAGGAAAACACAAAGGGATATGCCCAGAATTCCTATGAAGACTGAAAATCCCGGTGCTGAATTTGACGGACTTTCACCGTCTGTTTTATTTTCTTTTGCAAGATAAAGTGTGTCCTTAAATGACATGAAATCAGACGCTGTCCAGAGTATCTGTTCTCCGTCAATTTTTGCATCAGATAATACACTCTTAATTGTAATTACTGACGAATCTCCTGTTTTTGGTTTTAGAATGATAATATCAGAGCCTGTTTCGCTCTTTAAATATCCCCATCCGACAGTTTCACCGTCTGTAAATGGTGATGCAATTGATGCCTTTTTTTCAGTCTTTGTAAGTGAGTCTGTAAAATTGCCTGTTATCGGGTTTAAGAGGCTTGTTTTCCCTGTGGAAATTGTATAAAGGTACGGTTCATCATACAATCCCTTATTGTCTCCCTTATAAACCACCTGGTGTTTGAAATATATCATATAATCTCTGGCCATATCAAAATCCATTACATCCGAACCGGACTCATTGTTAGATTCGGGTGTGAATATGACAGAATCTGTTTCTGATTTAATGTTGTAGATATGAACTCCTTTTGAGTCGGTGTATCCAATATTTCCATTATCATATACTATTCCGGCAGGATCTTCAGGAGATATATTAAAAATCCGTATGGTTTTTTTAGTTGCGATATCATAGATGCTGACATCTGTTTCAAATGAATCTCTTGGTGTTTCTGAAAACAATATTGTATCGCCGCTTATTTTTGGCCATTGTGCGGTTTTTGGGAGACTGAGGCTTTTTGTTGTGTTTTTAGCGATATCCATCAGATATATGGTATTGGGTTTTGTTTCAGATTCATCTAATTCAAAATTTTCTGTCTGTGTCTCAAACCAGACAGCATAATTTCCTGAAATGTCATTGCCGGTAACAGTCATTCCCTGTGAAGGAACGCCTATAATTTTTTGGTTTTTAGTTATAGCATCATAAAGATGAACCCTGTTGGACGACTGGTTCATGGACTTGTCTGATGATGTAAGAAAGATAATATAGTCTCCTGAAATATCCATGCCGATTACCGAGCTGTTAACCTGATTATAGATCTCTGACTGTTCCCATTGTGTGTCTGCTGATACGGGGGCAGTCATCAGAAAAAGACCGGTCAGTAATAATACTCCGAATAAATATTCCCTGGATGTTTTTTTCATGTCTCAATATATTGCATGAAATTATAAAAAAATTAAGCATTTTTTGTTTTTTTTCCTGTTTTAGTAGTTAAATCAGTTTAAATGTTTTAATTCCTTAAAACTCATTTTTCAGGAGAGAAAAAGGATAAAAGTATTTTTTTTAAAAAGAGATAATTTCCGTTTATCTTCCCTGTGTTCCGGGAACAGCAAATTTCTTCTCGATTGCACCTGCGCCGAATGTTGTTATTGTTACAAGTGCAAGATAGACAAGACCTATCATCAAAAATACATCCGGCTCAAAATACTTTGAGAATACCAGTTTTCCGGCACCGGTAAGCTCTATTAATGTAATCATATATGCAAGCGATGAGTACTTTATCAGATAGATAAATTCGTTTGAAAGTCCGGGAATTGCCCTTCTCAGTGCCTGTGGCAGAACAACATACCTTATCGCCTGTACTTTTGTCATCCCAAGTGCACTTGCCGCAATTAACTGTCCTTCTTTTACTGAAAGAATGGCTCCTCTTATGTATTCGGAGTTATAGGCGCTGTTGCAGCATATGAAACCGGTAACAGATGCCACAAGTGCAGTCATTGTTATCCCTACAGACGGGAGTCCGAAGTAGAGGATAAAAAGCAGAAGGATAAGCGGGCATCCCTTGATAAAGCCCACGAATAATCTGCACAGGAGGTTTACGCCGAATCCGCCGTAAACTCTTCCCACTGCAAGAAGTATCCCGAATGCAAGTCCGAAAGGTGCTGAAAGGACTATTAACTGGAGTGTTATTAAAAGCCCGCCCCAGAGTGCCGGCAAAAGAATATTAAATAAAAAATCCGCATCCATTCTTTATTAATCTCCTGAAAGCCCGCCGAACTGTCCGATAAAAGCTCCTGTTCTCTCGCATTTGGGATGATTTATTATCTCATCCGGTGTTCCCGATTCAAGAATCGTTCCGTTCTCCATAAAGATAATCTCAGTCGCAACAGACTTTGCAAATCCCATCTCGTGAGTTACGACAAGCATTGTCATCCCTTCAAGTGCGAGTTTCTTCATAACCTCCAGAACCTCTCTTGTAAGTTCGGGGTCAAGTGCCGATGTGGGTTCGTCGAATAAAATTACGTCCGGCTCCATTGCAAGTGCACGTGCAATTGATACACGCTGTGCCTGTCCGCCGGAAAGTTCAGAAGGATAATGGTCAGCCCATTCCTCCATTCCGACCTGCCTTAATTCAAAAAGAGCTTTTTCCCTTGCCCCTTCTGGGCTCATGCCCTTGACTTTTAAAAGCGCTATCTCAACGTTTTTAACAGCGGTTAAATGATCAAACAGGTAGAAGTTCTGAAAAACCATCCCTATCTTTTGTCTGAAATGGTTGATCCTGCTTCCTGAATTTGTAACCTCTTCACCGCGAAGCCAGACTCTGCCTTTTTCCGGCACCGTCAGCTGGTTGATGCATCGGAGAAGTGTGCTCTTGCCTGTCCCTGATGATCCGATGAAGACGATTGTGTCTCCTTTTTTTACGTTAAAAGAAACGCCTTTTAAAACTTCAGCATCTCCGTAAGTCTTGTGAATATCTTCGACTCTTAATACATATTCGTCGTCTGCCATCTTTTACAATCCTCCGCTGTTTGAACTTCCGGAAAATCCCGGTATTGCAAACTTCTTTTCAAGAAGAGATATGACTCTCATTCCCGCGAAGTTTAAGAGAATAAATACCAGTGCACATACCAGGTAAATTGGCATTGTAATGTATGTCTGTGCAACTATCTGGGATGTTCTTGTAAGAAGTTCTGCAACACCTATTGCGTAGCATATCGCTGAATCGGTCAGTATATTTGGGTATTCATTTGACCATCCGGGAAGTGCCACACGTGTTGCCTGTGGGATAATTATTGTTCTTATTGCTGTCAGTCTGCTCATTCCAAGCGAGCGTGCGGCAGTCATCTGCCCTTCGCTTATCGACTGGATAGCTCCCCTGAATATCTGCGACTGGTATGCGGCACCGCGAAGTCCAAGCACTGTTGCGCCCACAAAAAATGCCGGAACATCCAGATTAAGGAGCGGGAACAGTGTGAAGAAGAACATGAAGAGAAGCAGAAGGACAGGAAGCCCTCTGAAAAACCACACGTATAAGCCAATCCCCGCTTTTATCGTTCTGTTGCCGTAAACCTGTCCCACAGCCATGGGAAGACCCAGAAGTGCACCTATTACCAGTGCAGATGCAACAAGTCCGAGTGTCACAACCACTCCTGAGAGCAGATATGGAAGCCAGTCTATTAATATTGAAAATACATCCATCTTAAAATCCCTGGCAGGCGAAAACCTGCATATATCAGACTCCTGTCTGGATTTTCAGGAAGAGTCCTATATTATTTTTATGTATCTGAAAGACCGGTAAATTTCTTTCATACCAAGATTAAGGATGTCCGCCTGCACCACATTGAAAAAGCAGATTAAGATCTGATTTTTATGAATGGATACAGATGTCACGCGACACTGCCTTTACAATAATTTAGGTGTTGAAGGGTTTTGATATTTGCCCTTACTAAAAAAAATTTAAGTTTTTTGTTTGTTCAGCGTGGTGATGCACCGACAAGCTTGTACTCTTCTAAGAGTTCCTGCCACTTTTCATCATCAATCAGGTTGTCAAGACCTGCGTTCATCTTTGTCAGAAGTTCTGTGTCTTCCTTTCTGATTGCAATGCCATAGACCTCTCCTGTCTCAATTTGATCGCGGATCTCCATTGGTTTTCCACTGATTGCATCCTTTAGTGAAGGAACATCGTAGATTGCAACGTCAATTCTCTTGTTCTGAAGGTCGTTAATTACACTTGGGAAGTTGTCATAGTACTTCAGATTGTCAGAAGCCATAAGTTCTGTGTCAATGAGATTCTCCTCTGCCCAGATAGCACCTGTTGTGCCTCTCTGTGCACCGACAACAGCCTTTCCTGCCATAAAGTCCTCTGCAGTAAGGGTCGAATCATTGTTGAATGCAAGACCCTGATCTACTTTTAAGTATGGTATTGAGAAGTTTACCTTTAAGAGACGATCTTCTGTGATTGTCATGCCGGAATAAATCATGTCAATTTTGCCTGCATTGAGTGCAGGAATGAGTCCGTCCCATGCCATAGGTATGAATTCAACTTCAAAACCCTGATCTTTTGCAATCCATTTTGCAGATTCAATATCAAATCCGATGGCCTCTCCTTCAGTGTCAATGAATGTATATGGCTTGTATTCGCCGTCTATTCCGATAATGTATGTCTGCATCTCTTCAGATACCTGCTCTGTTGCCAGAGCTCCGGGGGTGCTGTCTACCGGCTCGCTGCCTGTGCAGCCTGCAAATGATATTGCCATTACAGCCAGAAGAATAATAAGTACACCAGAAACCTTATTGTTCATCAGGAATTGTTTTGGTATGTGTTAATTTATCTTTTATGACTTGAGTCTGTCATATCTGAACCTTTTTTACGGTTCTTTATTGAGTTAATTTACTTTATTTTACATTTTCATGTCTGTTTTAAAAGAATTGTGTCTTTTTAAAGAGTGGATCAGTATTACTGTAAAAATGTGTGACTTTGGGGCCGTTTTTTTTTGTTTTTAAAAGATCTCTGATTTTTGGGGAAAAAAATTAGTTTCAGTTTGTATCTGAGGTTTTTGCAATAGTCTGATACGTACAGCGCTTTTATATTTATTACATCTCACTCTTTGGTGTTACATGCAGCAGGTCTGTTTTTTAAAAATAAACGATCAAGTTAATGTATGCGTTCTAGCAATAAAATTAAATATATAATTTGCTTCCTGCAGGTATTTTGATATGGAGAATTTACATTTGCCATGGCAGACTGTCACCGGTTTTGGGGGGCACATTAAGGCCACTTCTACAACTCTTATAATTCAGAAGAAGGGTGCTGTAAAGGAGTATCCTTTATCAGAGGTATCTCATCTTCTTGTGTCGGGTGGGCATAATCTCCATACATCTGTTATTTCGCATCTTTTGCGGAAGGGTTCTTCAATATCGTTTTTTGATGCGGACGGAACACCGCTTGCAATACTAAGGCCTTTTGGCTCCCGTCCTGATGAGGAGATGAGGACTTTGCAGAAGAAGTCACCCAGTCATGCAAGGGCTCTGGAACTTGTCAAATCCTCTATAAAGTCCCGGATTATGATGATTGAAAGATCCGGTGAAGAGGTAGGGAAGTCTCTTTTTTATGAAGGAGAGGGTGAACTTTTCTGCAATATGCTTGAAGAAGCAGAATTTCTCATAAAGATGGGTGAACTCAGGCGTATCCAGAAGCTTTCAGGTGATATGTACTATGAAATTATGTCCAGAAGCATAAACCCTGCTCATGGTTTTAGGAGACGGACCAAAAGACCTCATAGTGATCCTATAAATTCAATGCTCTCTTTGGGATATTCAATGCTCTTTGGAAACTGCTGTGTTCCTGTAATCGGTGCAAATATGGATGTGGATATTGGAATTTTAAGGGAAGGGGAGAGATCACTTGTTCAGGACTTAATTGATCCGATAAAGCCTAAGATGATTGATTCTGTCGTTTTTTCGGTTGCAAGAGAGTATCTTACCAGTGATCATTATGATCTGGGGACAAAACGCTGCCATCTCCATGATTCTCTTCTGGATATTTTAACAGAAGCGTTCCACAAATCGATTGTCCAGAAAGAAGTTGAGAGAAATGTTTTATCCTACAGGGATTCTGTTTTAAACGGACAAAATTTCATGATGAGTTATTAGATATTTTTTTTATATCCAGATTTTCAGAAAATTTTTCCTGTTAAAAAAGTTATTATAAATATTTTATGTAATTCTTACTATTGCAAAATCATCAAATTCCCTGACTTTTAGCTCCCCTGTTCTTATCTCCCTGACGTATGCTCTTGGGCATTCATATATTGATGAGAGCATTTTCTCGATTATTGCAGATTCTCCGGTAGCCAGAAGATATACTCTTCCGTCATCAAGGTTTTTCACCTCACCTGTTATGGACAGTCCTGACGCTATTTTTTTTACGCATGCACGAAATCCCACTCCCTGAACCTGACCCGATATAAGGGCCTCTATTGTTCTGATACGGGTAGGATCGCTTTCTTCTTCAGTGTGTGCATGTTCGTATTCTTCGGAGAACATATTCCTTATGGGAGTATATCAGCACCTGATATTAAATATATCATATGATGTGCACCTGTATAAAAAAGAGTTAAATTGCCTGAAAAAACACCATTTAAAAGATTTTGGATTCCCTTTTAGCTGTTGATTTTTGTTTATTCATATGCAACAAGTTTTACGCCAATCTCTTTTTCGAGTAGTTTTATCTTTCCGAGTTTTGATTCGTCAATATGTGCAGCCGGTACAGGCTTTTCATATGCAACAAGAATAACTCCCATGTCATCCTCACATTCCTTCAATCCGTTCAGTTCTTTTTCTTTTAGTTCTGCATAGATTGTCATTTTAATACACCTCTGACTGATATTTCATATGTATGGTTATATTTAAAAGTTCTTCAAAAAAAGCACAATTATTGTTGGTTAAATACAAATTAAACTTCGATATTTAGAAATATTTAGATAATACAAATAATATTTGCCAGAGGATTCTGATGAGATCATAAAAACTTTAAACAGGACTTATAATCTAATAATCATAAGATAAATCATAAAACCCGGGTTTTAATATGACAGATATGGATGATATAAAAATACAGATAAAACGCTTAATAGATGGAGATTTGAATGAAAGAAGGGAGGCAGTTTCAATTCTTTCAGAGAAAGGCCCGGAGTCAGTTGACCCTCTTACTGATTTATTGTGCAGCGATGTTGACAATGATGTCAGGTGGTATGCATCATCCGCACTTGCAAAAATCGGAGAGCCTGCGGTGGAATCCCTGATTTTCACACTGAAGAATTTTCCTGATGACGGTGTCAAACGCTATGCGGCAGCAGCCCTTGCAGGAATAGGTGAACCTGCGGTTTCGGAGCTGATAGCAGTCTTTAACTATGACGACAGTATCACACGGGGTCTGGCTTCAAAGGCGCTGATTCGAATTGGTGAATCTGCGGTTGTTCCTCTTGGAAAGTTCATTAAAGAGTCCGAACCTGAGGAGATATCCCACAGATGTGCAGTTGTGACCTTACAAAAACTTGGCTCGGAAGAGCCCGAATCTGTTGAGAAGATTCTTTAAAGTCGGGGTATCCTGCCTTTAAAAAAAGAAAATAAAAAATATTTCTGTCTTTTTTTGGCTTTTCTAATTATAATTTTATGTGCTCAGAGTTTTCGTAATGCTTTAAGGATTCTTCCAGACCGAGTCCCTTTATGTATTTTACAAGTTCCTCGTGGTCGCGTGCATGATACATGTGTGCGGATACAGATGTGTGAGAATACCAGCCGACACCAAGACCAAGTCTGTCTGCAATCATCTTCTGGAGATTTACCAGTGCATACATGTTTGCGCCGAGGGCTGAGAGCATGTCGTTTGATCTGAATTCAACGTGCATGTTGAGTTTTTCATCACGTACAAAGCACTGGATTCTCTGAAGGCAGGGGGGATTTTCGGATGTGATGTCTTTGAACGGGAACCATGTGATTGCCTCTGCACGCCTTGAATTCGGTTCTTTTTTCAGTTTTTCAACAATGTAGTCTATCTGGTTTATTCCAAGTTTATCTCCGTCGCCTAAAATTTCACCGTCTCCTTTTGTTACAGGGTAATCAAACAGCCTGTCATGATAGGTATAGACAAAGTCGTTGTCTGTTCCGTTTAGGAGATCATAGACATACTTCTCCATTGCACCTTTTCCGAACATATTATGCGGACTTATCATATAGTCTGCAAAAGGCTCTTTTACATGGATATTGAGAGGTTCCGGGAGTTCTATTGTCTTTTCGTTATCCTCTGTCACAATATATATTCCATATTTGAGGATTGTTTTTATGACCTCTTCGTGTGCTTTTCCGATTGAGAAGGCGCGAACATTAAACATCTGAAAAATTCCCCTGATATTATCTAAGATAATTATGTCAGTTGTATATTATTTGGTATTTGTCATTCTTTTTATCTTCAATTAAAGACTAATTATGAATCATGCAGGCCTCACCGGAGATGGAAGCGTACTTCAAATCGATTGAGGACGGGCTTTTGGATGCCATAGAAATCGCAAAAGCGGCGCGCCTGGAAGGCTTTGATCCCCGCACCGTCGTTGAAATACCCATTGCAAGTGATCTGGCAGACAGGGTTGAAGCCTTAATGGGGTATAAGGGCGTAGCTGTTCGTCTGCGTGAGCTTGGTGAGCAGATGTCGCGTGAAGAGGTCTCAATTAAGATTGGAGACGATTTCATCGCGAAAAAATTCGGTGAGGAGAATAAAGAGGAAATATTGGATCACGCCATCAGGGCCTCGATGGCGCTTTTAACGGAAGGTGTTGTTGCCGCACCCACAGAAGGAATCGGGAAGATTGGAATCGGCAAAAACGATGACGGGACTGAGTACCTCAAGATCTACTATGCCGGCCCTATCAGAAGTGCGGGGGGTACTGCCCAGGCGCTTTCTGTTCTTGTAGGAGATTCCGTAAGAAAAAAGCTCGGGATGAACCGCTATATTCCCCGCGAAGAGGAGGTTGAGCGGTATGTCGAGGAGATTAAGAGATACAACTCGATAATGAGTCTTCAGTATCTCCCTTCTGATGATGATATAAGGCATATTATCCGAAACTGTCCGGTGTGCGTCGACGGCGAACCTACAGAGAGGGTTGAGGTATCGGGTTACAGAAACCTTGAGAGGGTGGAGACGAACACTGTCCGTGGCGGAATGGCGCTTGTTGTCGCGGAAGGTCTGGGTTTAAAGGCGCCCAAAATTCAGAAGGTCGTCAGAAAAGTAAAGATGGACGGCTGGGAATGGCTGGATGTTTTAGTGTCCGGTGCAACAAAATCCGGGGATGATGACGGGGATGACGAGGGCGGCCCGAAGATTAAGCCCAAAGATAAGTATATCCGCGATCTGATCGGTGGAAGGCCTGTTTTCTCATACCCTATGAGAACGGGGGGATTCAGGCTTCGGTACGGCCGGTCCAGAAACACAGGTTTTGCCGCGGCAGGATTTAATCCCGCAGCTCTTCACCTTCTTGGAAATTTCCTTGCGGTAGGTACCCAGATGAAGGTTGAACGTCCCGGAAAGGCAGCCGGTGTTGTTCCTGTTGATTCAATAGAAGGGCCTACAATAAGACTTTTAAACGGTGATCTGGTCAGAATTGATACTGTTGAAGAGGCGCTGCCCTTAATGAAAAGCATCTCGGCGATAATTGATGTCGGAGAGATGCTTGTAAGTTTCGGGGAATTTCTGGAGAATAACCATCCGCTTATCCCTGCCTCATACTGTCATGAGTGGTGGACTCTGGAATCAGACGATAAAGATCGCCCTGTGGATGAAAAATCCGCAATAGAGCTTGCAAATGAGGGATATTTCCTGCATCCCGATTACATGTATCTCTGGGATGACTTAACCTGTGAAAAGGTACGGGCACTCTCTTTATTTGTTGAAGAGAACGGGGAGCTTTTAGATGGAATTCTTAAACTTCCCAATGATGAAGAGCAAAAAGGTGTCCTGGAAGAGCTTTTAATGCTGCACAAAGTCCGGGAAAATAAGATTCTGATTGAAAATCCTTTTGTGTTTTTATCCTGTCTCGGTTTATCAGAGGATCTTTTAAAACTCCCTTCCTGGGATGATGTTACAGAGGAAAATCCGATGGAGATGGTTATGCATCTCTCCGGATTTAAGATGAGGTCTAAGGCAGGAACACGCATCGGCGGTCGTATGGGGCGTCCGGGCAAGTCAAAGGAGAGAAAGATGAATCCGCCGCCACATGGCCTGTTTCCGGTCGGAGATGAGGGTGGCTCAAGACGCTCATTTCAACAGGCCTCAAAGAGCCACGACAACCGTCAGGGCGGTCTGATAACAGCTGAGATGGGCTTAAGGCGCTGTGTAGTCTGCAAAAAGGAGACTTTCAGAAACAGATGTGAGTGCGGCGGACATACGGATGCCGTTTT
Organism: Methanomicrobium sp.; assembly: GCF_055145805.1. Lineage (NCBI taxonomy): Archaea > Methanobacteriati > Methanobacteriota > Methanomicrobia > Methanomicrobiales > Methanomicrobiaceae > Methanomicrobium > Methanomicrobium sp. The sequence goes on from NZ_JBSREC010000063.1 coordinate 33,653, forward strand.
CCGGTGTCAGAGATGCGGACGCGAGACAAAGGATGCGGTATGTCCTGCCTGCAAAAATGATGTCATCTGTATGCAGGAGATAAAACTGGATGTAAAATCGGAATATGAACATGCTCTTTTTAATCTCGGGATGAGAGATCCGGAAGTTAAACTCTGCAAGGGTGTTAAGGGGCTGATGTCTAAGGAGAGATGTGTTGAGCCTCTCGAAAAAGGAGTTTTACGGGCAGCAAAAGAGCTCTATGTTTTTAAGGACGGAACTGTCAGGTACGATATGATCGACCTTCCGCTTACGCATTTCAGGCCGCGTGAGATAGCGGTTTCCTGGCAGGAACTTGTAAAACTCGGTTATCTGCGTGATGTATACGGAAAGCCGCTTCTTAGCGACGATCAGATTCTCGAGCTCAAATGTCAGGATATTTTAGTCTCGTATGACTGTGGGGAGTGGCTCTTAAAGGTTGCAAATTTCATCGACGAGATGCTGGTTAAACTCTATAAACTGGAGCCTTACTACAATGCGAAGAAAAAGGAGGATCTTGTCGGACAGCTTTTAATCGGTCTTGCACCGCATACGAGTGCGGGAGTTCTTGTAAGACTTCTCGGGTATTCAAAAGCCCATGTCGGATATGCCCATCCTTATTTCCATGCCGCAAAGAGACGCAACTGCTTTGCGGGCGAGACTAAAATTACGGTGAATGACGGTGCGGAATGGAAGAGTCTTCCGATAAAGGATTTTGTTGTTGAAAACTTTGATCTTACAAGACCTGAACTTGACCGGGTCGGCACGTATTATTCTGATCCTCAAAATACATTCTGGGTTCATTCGATAGATACCTGTGGAGCGGTAAGGCTGAGAAGAGTGACGTCTGTTTCTGTTCACCGTGCACCGAAAACTCTCATTATGTTTGAGACAGGGAGGAAAAAGACTGTAACAGTTACTCCTGATCATGCAATGCTTGTCTGTGATATGACCTATCAGAGAAAGATAAAGGCGCTTGAACTCAAAGAAGGCGATTATGTGCCGACTTTTGAGAACGGTGTGATGATAACAGACGTAATCACAAAGAGAACAATTCTTGAGTCCGCTGAGGATTACGTTTACTGCTTAACAGTTGATACCGATCACAATCTTTCTGCAAACGGGATTTTTACAGGCCAGTGCGACGGTGATGAGGACTGTGTCATGCTTCTCTTAGATGGTCTGATCAACTTTTCAAAGGCGTTTTTGCCTGAGACGAGGGGCGGTTCAATGGATGCACCTCTGGTTCTTACAAAAAGAATTGATCCGGGAGAGGTTGACGGTGAGTGCCACAATGTGGATGCATGTGAAAAATATCCTCTGAAGATGTATCTTGCGGCACTTGAATACACCCATCCGAAGGATATCGAAAAGGAGATTGATCACGTCGATTTGAGGCTTGGAACACCTGCCCAGTATGAAGGGATTATGTTCACGCATGATACTTCTGATATCTCGGCAGGCCCTCTTATTTCGTCATACAATACTCTGACAACGATGATTGAAAAACTGGAGGCTGAACTTGAACTGGGCCGTATTATACGTGCGGTTGATGAGAGCGATGTTGCCGAGAGAGTATTGAAGACTCATTTCATCCGCGATATTATGGGCAATCTCAACTCATATTCAAAGCAGACGATGAGGTGCACAAAGTGCGGCTCGAAGTACAGAAGAATGCCTATCGCCGGTAAATGCACAAAATGCGGAAACAAACTCATTGCAACAGTTCATGAAGGTTCGGTTAAAAAATACCTGGAGATGTCTAACCGGATGTGTGAGAATTATGACGTCTCCGAGTACACAAAGCAGAGGATTGAGGTCTTAAATATGGCCGTTTACTCAACATTCGGCGAACCTCCCGAGAAGCAGTTAGGTCTTGCCGATTTCATGTAAATTAATTTTTATATTCGTGTATTTCGCGGAAAAGCCAGTCTTTTAAGAGAAGAGGCGTAATTATTGTGCAGATTAAGCTTGCCATTATTATTGATATGAATGCGTCCTGACTGATAATTCCCATTGAAAGCCCTACAAGTGCGATTATCATTGCCATCTCTCCTCTCGGAATCATGCCCGCTCCTATGGTGAGTGAGTCATGTCTGTCCATTCCAAGCAGTTTTGCCGGAATACTGCATCCTATGAATTTTGAAACTGCGGCAACTATTGTGAGAATTATTATTACCGGAATTATGGCCTCAGTAACTTTGTGGATGTCCACGAGGATTCCGAGTGAGATGAAAAAGATTGCCGCAAAGGGAACGTAAAGATACTCTGATCCTTTTTTTATGCTGAGGCTGTGCTTTAGTGATACTTTGTTTATCGAGACTCCGGCAATAAAAGCTCCTATCATCGGCGATATCCCGAAGAATTCTGCAATGAGTGCATATACAAATGCGATGCAGAGTCCGAAAAGGAATACGAACTCAGGAAATTTTAATGCGATTTCCGAGCTGTCAAGTTTTACAATTATTTTATCGACCAGATAAAGTCCGGCGAGAGCTGCAAGGATTATGAACAGAACAGGACTGATTATGGCTATTATTATATCCGGAGCTCCTGTTGCGCCGGATACGACATCGATTGTAACTGAGAGGACAATTAATGCGAGGATGTCGTCTATAACAGCCGTTCCGATAATTGCATTTGCAACCTGAGTATGAAGTTTTCCCATCTCTTTTAGAACGTTTGCGGTTATTGCAATGCTTGTCGCTGTAAGGGCGGCGGCTATGAAAAATGAACCTTCAACTGAGTAACCGAGAAGTTCTGCTGCAAAAAATCCGAGTATCCAGGGAAGAATTACTCCGCATGTTCCGATTATAAAGTAATTGAATTTCAGTATGGATTTGAAGTGGAAGTCAAATCCAATCACAAAAAGCATGATGATTGCGCCCATCTGTGCAAGAGCACTTACAAAGTCTGTGTATGTGATAAGCCCGAGAATACTCGGGCCGACTATCAGCCCTAATAATATTTCTCCGACAACTGCCGACTGGTGTATGTATGCCGCAACAAGGTAACCTCCTACTGCGATTAAGAGCAGGAGTGCGAGCTGAAATTCTATGCTGATAAAAGGCAGTTCAATCATATGATTATTCTGTTTATTGTGGTGGTTTTATAAAAAAATCTGCCGGCATACCTTTTTTCTTTTTATTCCGGGTTTAAGGATAGAAAATTACGGGATAGAGATAAATAAACCGGGATAGGATTTTTATTTATGTATAATCCGGATAAATATGATGATGTTGAGAAGAGATGTCTTCCATACTGGCAGGCATTTTTCGGGACAGTTCTTGATTTTATTAATCCTTCTGATAAAAAAATACTTGAGCTTGCATCCGGAACCGGTTTTTTAACAGAGATGATTGCGGAGAAATGCCCTGGTTCTGAGATAACATGTGTTGATTGTAACGGGGGGATGCTTGAGGCCGCCAAAAGAAAACCCGGACTTTCTAAGTTTAAGTTTATCGAAGGTGATATGAGGGATTTAACCTGTGGAAAATTTGATGTGGTTGTTATCACACAGGCCGTATTTGCCATAAGTGATGAGGACAGGAAGTCTTTAACCGGAAATATCCCTGAAATGCTTGAAGAGGGCGGGAGGTTTATTGTCGGGGATATGTTCGCTCCCGAAAGCGGGCTGAAAAAGGATATCTACAAAAAATTATGGGCTGAAAAGATGCTTAAAAACGGATTTTCGCATAAGGAAACTTTGGATATGCTAAATCCTCTTGATGATTACTGCCGGAAGAATACAGTTTCATCATTTGTATCAGAGTTAATAGAGGCCGGGTTTGGCGAGGTTATTGTCCCTTACAGCTGTGGCTATTACGCGGTTGTTGTTGCTTACAGGTAAAATCCGTTCAGTCTGAAACTGAGTAATCCTTACCTCTCTCCATTTCGTAGTCCTCATAAAAATCAAGACCTTTCGGATATGGAGAGAAAAAAGTCTGGTTTAAGAGATCTTCATCCTTAAATTCCACAGCCCATGTTTTTAGTATATTTTTTACTGCTGTTACCGGAATTCTCTTGTCTCTATAATCGTCTATATTTTCCAGGAAGAATTGTTTCTCCTCTTTTCTGAGTCTTTCAGGCATCCGGCTAAGAGCATGCATCATTACGTTAATATTTGAATTGTAACGGGTAGGATTTTTTGTTGCTAAAAGGAGATTTTCTTTGTATTCTTTGATAATATCCTCAAATATTAATTTTTCTTTGTTTGCAGTGATATTTCCAAGGATATTATAATATTTCTGACTGTATGCTGATATCAGCATCTTGTTTTTGTGATGAAAATCTGCAAGCGATGAGATTTCTCCTTCGGTTTCGATTTTTCTTAAGTCTGCAAGCATAAATATTCTTGTAAAGAAGTGATCCCTGATTCTCTGGTTTTTTATTCTCCCCTCATCCTCAATAGGATAGTTTTTAAATTTTTCAACAATAGCGCCACCGAAAAATCCTGGTCTTTTTCCGACTGAGTTTGCCTTATCGGCTCCTGCATATACCTTTATGTTTGCAATTCCCGAGGTTGGTGATTTGTTCTTTAATACAAAACCATCAACTGCAAAGAGGCAGTTTAAAAATAGCTCAGAAAAATTCATCATATCTTCAGTTACATCAATGCCTGTTGCGGGCTGAATCAGCCTGTCAGTGTTGGTTTCTCTTACGATTCTTAATGTGTCCCTTGGTACTCCAAGACCGATTTCCACTTCCGGACATACAGGGATGAAGTTTACATAATTTTTCATCACTGACACTTCCCGGCTGTGGACAACTGATCCGTTGTATCTGACGGGATCAAATTCTATACACCTGCTGACGACAATTTCAGGTTTTTCAAATACTCTTGTGAAATTCAAAAATTTTCCCCCCCGTATTTTTGGCTGTTAATTTTTTGTATATTATCCGTTCTCAGGATAAAGGATTTGGTATGAAAAAAATAGAAAAAAGGATTATCCGGTTGTGCTCTGGTGTGCATCCCCTGATAAAAAATGTGCTCAATCGATCATCATTTATATTTTCCGGCTATTGCTTCTGTAATTGCTGCTGTTCAGGTTTTTGTTCACGTTGTTGAATTTCCTGAATCAGCTGCCGTAGTTTGTTTATCTGCTGCATCTGCTGGTTTAAAGTGAAGAATGATCTTCAATTTTCATGACTGTTTAAATATATGTTCAGGGTTTAATTATGACCTGAGTGCCTGAAAGTTCTGTCAGGCCCGGTATTGTTATGCCGATGTTTTCACGTGATATTCAATGAATCTTTGTGAATCCTTTAAATTTAAGAAGGGACAATATAGTTCCTGCAGTTTTAACAGCTGCATATTTTTGAGCGAGGGTAGCCAAGTGGTCAACGGCGGTGGACTCAAGATCCACTCGCGCAGGCGTTCGCGGGTTCGACTCCCTCCCCTCGCATTTTGGTTTTTTTTAGAGTAATTATAAGTTTTTCAATCCGGATGTGACCCTTCATCTTGTTGTGCTTTAGGATCATGGATTGGCACACCTGTTATCGATAATTAGTCAGCTTATATCGCAGTGTGGCTATGATACATACAAAATGATTTTGCTGTCGTTGTTATTGGGGCTGCGGGTGATGTACAGCGGGCGGTTGACTTCCGTACTGGGGACGGGGAGGAATGAATGAATTCTCTTTTTTTAAAATTTATATGCAGGACAGTATTCTTTATCTGGACAAGGTACATCTTTAATGACGCACCTTCCAACTTCCTTTTCTTTATACTCTTTGTATGTTACTTCACGAAGACCGACTAAGTTAGCAATAGATCCATTTGGATTTTGGTGTTTTATTAAACAGATGTAACCTGTTTTTGATTCATCTGATAAGTAATTGGTAATTGCATATAGGCTAAAGTTATCTAAAAATTCATCAATATTTTTTACTATTTCAATAATATAGGATGAAATGTCTTCGATCAAAATTTTATCATTAGAATGAATCATATTTTGATATAATACTCCTAATTTTTCAGAATCTGGGTAACAGATAAATCCTGAGAGATAATGTGTTGATTCAGTTCTCATTGTATGAATTTCCGTATACCATTCGCAATTCTTAATCAAATTTAGATAATCTTCGAATTTTGGATATTTCTCTAAATATTTATCAAAACCAGTAAATTGTGAATTAAATCCAAATGGGAGGCCTCTATGTAATTTACTTCCAATAAATGAAACATTATCACATAGTGAATAGATTGCATTTAACAATGATTCAAATTTTATAAGCAGGATTGTGGCTTCAAGTGAACTTCCCCATCCATTTTTTTTACATTCCTTTTCCTCTTCTATTACCTTTTCAATCTGCTGTAAAATTTCAGTTTTAAAAAAATATATGGCGTCTATTTTATGCCTTAGACTATTTCCTAGTTCGAATTTGCTATTAATTTGATGCTTAGTTACACTATCAAAGAATTTTAAAACTGTAAAAAAATTTGAATCATTATTATACAGTTTTGTCAACTTTTCTCTCTTTTCAGCTGTTTTAGCTTCAATATTCATATTTTGTTGTTTCATTGAATAGAATTAATTATCAAAGATAATTTATATTTTGCCAGCCGGGATTGCCTTCTCGCTCGCAAGTCTCACTTCGCAACTCCTGTCTTGTTTTCTCTGGGCTGGTTTGTATTAAACTGGCAGGGGCCTTTCCGTTTCATCTCAGCTCTGTGGACTGTATGTGGTGGTTCCCCCGCTCTGTAGCAGATACTTTTATTTATAGTAATGCTATTTATTGATTAATTTCAATAGGGGAGGTTGAGATGGTTGATGATCCATTAATGAAACAATTAAAAGGGCAAAGATATCTTGGTGTAAAAGTTCCTCGTACGGGATTAAATCCTCTAGAAATCTTGGTAAAGGATTGGAATAGTTATGACTATATTTCAACAGAATTGAAATCAATTTTTAGGAAAAAAAATGAGTGTAATTTACCTCCTCTTAAAACATTTTACATACCCCATATGAGTGGGGAAATCGATAGTAATGTTAAGGTGGGGTTTGGAATATCATTTTTTAAACAATTATTAAACCTCATGGGACTTCCAAATACAAACATTGAAAGTTCATTCAAGAAAATTGCTAAAATAAATTACTCTTTCAAGAATGTCTTTGGAAATGAAGTAGAATTGTATCCTTTAGATCAGTATTTAAATTGTTCCGATTCGATAATTCCTGCTCCGACTTTAAAAATTGATTTAGAAAAAGACAGGGTCTGTATTATAACTTCTGTATTATATAGTAACGCTATTTCAATAGATGCTTATGATGAGAAAGGTTTCTCAATAGATATCGAAAAACCGTTGATGAAGGGATTATCTAATGCTGATGTTGAATTTTCTTTGGAATCTAAAGAATCTGGGAAAATTTTTATTGAAAATAAAGAAAGAAATTTTGCTTTTTGTTTAAAAGCTGCTAGACTGTTCTATAAAGATGGAAAATATTCCAGGTATAAATTAGTTGATTCGGGTTCTGTGAAAGCGCGCGTTATGCTTTCTGCTGATCCTTCTTTTGGTGGTGGATTTATAGAGAATTCGCAGAAAGAAAATGATTTTATTGAAGAAAGTGATGAAAATTATTTTGAATCTTCTAGTGATGTTAAGGTTAATATTAGAGATTTAACCAATTCATATCCTCATAAACCGTTTGTTGAAAAACCAAAATATGTGGTGAATTGGTTAATACCTGAGGATAATATTACAATTCAATAATTGTTTTTTCATTCCATTTCAGGCGGATTCCTTTAGTTCTTTGTAGTATTTGAGAACATCAGGATGATTTAATGGCTCTTCATCATCTGCTTCCGTGATATATTTTGAAAGTCAGTAATCTTCAATAACAGATTCTATCTTTTTAAATGTTGTAATGTCAATTATTACACTGAAGGGTTTATTATCCTCTGACATTATATATTGGCGCTTAATTCCAAGTATGGACTTTTCTCCTTTTTTTTCAATTGGGCAGAATACAATTAATGATTCTAATATAGTGTTTTATATGACAAATTATTGCGTAAGATTACATAAGTAACATGAAAATAATTATTTTCATGAAAATTTTAAAAAATATGAATTATCCTGAATATATAGGAATGTCAGTCAAATTGCCTGAAAGAACAACGGCGGTGGACTCAAGATCCACTCACGCAGGTGTTCGCGGGTTCGACTCCCTCCCCTCGCATTTTTGAATGGTTAGAGTTATCTTCTGAATTATGTCTCTGTTAAACCTGATATCAAAAAATTAAATTGTAAACTTTATCTCATCTCCTGTGATACATCCAATATCAAACATTGGTGATTAAATGAAAGGGGAGCTATTTTCAATATCTGTTTTATTATGCTTTTTTGCATGTATTCTGGCAGCCGGCTGTACCGGGGACTTCCAGTATAACGGACAAACCAAAACACCTGATGATTTGGTGGCTTATGAATCCAAAAACGAGTGCATGATCCCTGATGCAACATTGGATGAAAAAATAGGCCAGATGATTATGGTAGGCTTCCGGGGATTTACCGCAGATAATGACTCACAGATTGCCGATGATATCAGAGATGGAAGAATCGGCGGAGTAATCTTATTCGATCGCGATGTGGCCCTAAACAGCAGTGAAAGAAATATCAAATCCCCTGAACAGGTTCTTTTACTAAACAGCCAGCTTCAGGGCTATGCAGGAGAAATTCCTCTCTTTGTTTCTGTTGACCAGGAAGGCGGTAAAATATGCCGTCTCAAGGAAAGTTATGGATTTTTGGCAGTTTCCTCCGCCGGGTATCTTGGCAGCATGGACAATGAGACTATAACGCGTGGTGCCGGAAGCATTCTTGCAAACACCGTAAAAGATGCTGGGTTCAATATGAATTTTGCTCCTGTTGTTGATTTGATGGTTAATCCAAATTCTCCGGCAATAGGAAAGCTTAACAGAAGCTTTTCAAAAGACCCGGATGTCGTAGCACGCAATGCAGGATGGATTATTGATGAACACCAAAAAGGAGGTATAATCACGGCGATAAAGCATTTCCCTGGTCATGGTAGTGCGATGGCAGATTCCCATGCGGGTTTTACCGATGTGACGGGTACATGGAGCGAGGAGGAGTTAATACCGTATCAAATCCTGACAGATGAGGGTATTGCGGATATGGTAATGACCGCACATATCTATAACCAAAACCTTGATCCCGATTATCCTGCAACCCTCTCGGAAAAAACCATAACTGGTATTCTCAGAAACAGGCTGGGTTATGAAGGTGTTGTAATTACCGATGCGATGGATATGGGTGCAATTGCCAATAATTACGGAATAAAGGAAGCCTTAAATCTTTCAATAAATGCCGGCTGCGATATAATTCTCTTTGCGAACAATATCGTCTATGATGAAAGGATTGCAGAGAATGCGACAGGACTGATAAAGGAGCTTATACAGGAAGGTGAGATCCCGGAGGAGAGGATAAACGAGTCTTATGATAGAATAATCCGGCTAAAGATGAAGTACATAATGTGCGAATAGTATGGTCTTTTCCATATGTCTCGTATACATTTTTCTAACTTAAGATTTGAAAAGGTGTGGTTTTGGGAGATCGTTTTGCAGAGGAGATTATTGTAGAATGATAACTATCATTCCCTTTTGAGTGCATTAGTCCCTGCAACAGGGTCTGCATATGACAAACCCCTTATTTCTGCTAAACGCCAACCTCTCTTAACATGGAAAACACTGAGATTGAGAGGATACTGGTCTTTGTTGAAACTTTCTTCAGACAGTCAGGATCACATGGTCTTGATCACACACTTCGTGTCACCCGCCTCTGCGTAGAAATAGGAAAAACAGAAGGTGCAGATATGCAGATCCTCATTCCTGCTGCTCTCTTTCACGATGTTGCCCGTCCGCTGGAAAAGGAAACCGGAATTCCGCACGAACAGGAAGGAGCACGGATTGCAGAGGAATATCTCAGATCAAATGGGTGCAATGAAGATCGCATCCGGGCAATCATTCATGCAATACGCTCACATCGTTACAGTACAGGCACTAAACCTGAAACTCCTGAGGCAAAGATTCTCTGTGACGCCGACAAACTCGATGCCATGGGGGCGATAGGGATTGCACGGACTTTTATGCAGGCAGGAGAACACGGGGATGGTATTGAAGGTGCTACTACTCATATCCATGAAAAACTGCTAAAACTAAGAGAACTGATGTACACAGGCACTGCAAATGAGATGGCCGAAGAAAGGCATGCCCTGCCGCAACGCTTTGTTGACGCACTGGAAGATGAGACCGTAAATAGCGGGGATGTTTATCTGTGGGATCCATTTACTTCCTGATTGTATAGTTGGTATGTGATCCTGAACCTTTTTTTCCTGGCAGGGCCCGGGCTTTTTCAGTATCCTAATTCTTCTAAGGACCTTATTTTGGATACACTCAGTCTTGTTGCGATGTCTCCGCTCTTCGCAGGCACGTATACATCAGTTGCAAGAACGACCGGCAATGAAGAGGTTTGCGAGATCCACTCACGCAGTTGTTCGCGGATTAGACTCCCTAACGCTCGCATTTTTCTAAAAATTAATTTGTTTATTTGAGACAATCCTTTTTTTTGCTGATGACGCTATATAAAAATATAATCCTAATTGCATCAGGGGGAACTCCCGGTCTTTTGGCTATTGTTCATCCTGTTATGCTTTATAATGAAAAATTCCTTTGGTGAAATGAATGGATATTGATCTTCGCACTTTTGCTCTGCTGGTTGTTATTGCAAGTGTCATGCAGGCATTTGCAATTGCTTTTCTCTATACGAGCAGTAAAAAATACCGTGGAATTGGATGGTGGGTCCTGGGAAGTGCCATGCCGGCAATTGGTATTTTCTTACTTCTTATGCGGGATATAATACCTGTTGCCTTCTTAACAATAATCCTTGCAAATGCCCTGATTGTATTGGGCTCTATTTTCATTTATACTGGAATCCTGCGTTTTTTAGATAAGAAGGAGAACACCGGACTTATTGTCTCTGTTTTTGTGCTATTTACTGCATTGTATCTTTATTTCACCTACGTAAGCGATGATATCACTGTTCGAACAGCAGTTGAGTCATTATTCCATGCTTTTTTCCTTATCCTGACCGGATCAGTGCTTTTAGGGAAGATGCCGCGTTCAATAACCGGCTCTGCACGCTTTATCGCAGGCGTCGAAATTTTTCTGGCGTGCTTCCTTTTGGTCCGTGCAGGTTATGTCCTAATGATTTTGCCTGTCAGCAGCTTTTTTAATACGACACTTATACAGACTGCAACATTCATGTTTTACTTTGCAGGCGGATTCTTATTGACTATTGGCCTCATAATCATGGTTAATCAGCGGCTGAATGCGGATGTTATTGAAGCAAAAGAGCACTTTGAACTTTTCTTTCATACAAGCCCTGACGGCATTCTTATTTTGCGTATTGACAATAGGGTTATAACTGATATTAATGAGGGTTTTACGCATTTAACCGGTTTTTCCCGTGATGATGCTATAGGATCATTATGCCTGAATCTCAACCTGTGGAAAAATCCCGATGATCTGCAGGATATTCGTGATGAAATTCTAAAGAAAGGGTATTGTGAAAATTTAGAATCCGTGCTGCACCGAAAAGACAACAGAGATATAACCATTATTCTGTCTGCCAGAATCATCACCCTGCAGGGCATACCTCATATTATCTGTGTTATGCGGGATATAACTGCCCGAAAGCAGATGGAGGAAGCGCTTTATCAGGCAAACAGGAAATTAAACCTGCTATCAAGCATCACCCGTCATGATATTCTCAATGCGGTTACAGTTCTTACAGGCTACCTTGATCTTTCCCTTGATGAATCGCCAAATCCGAAACTTAAGGATTACCTGTGTAAAATGGATGAGAGCACAAAGAAAATCAGGCACCATATTGAATTTACCCGTGAATACGAAATGATTGGTGTAAATGCAGCAACCTGGCATAATGTCTGTGATACCATACGGAAAGCCGGTTCGGAATTTAGAATGGGTGATGTGACCCTGAATATTGAATGTAAGAATATTGAGATTTTTGCAGATCCCCTCCTTGAGAGAGTATTCTATAATTTCTTTGATAATGCATTCAGGTATGCACCTCCGTTTAAGGCAATCTCTGTCTCCTGCAAAGAGAAGGAGGATGGATTATCTGTCGTATTTGCTGATGACGGCGCAGGTGTTCCTGAAGATTTCAAAAAGCGGCTTTTCACACGCGGTTTTGGAAACAACACGGGTCTTGGACTATTTCTCTCAAGGGAGATTCTTGCAATTACCGGCATTGGCATCACAGAAAACGGTGAAGCAGGAAAGGGAGCACGGTTTGAGATGACTGTTCCAAAAGGTTCATACAGAAAAGTGAATTCAGACGATTCAACCTGATAACCTGACTCTTTGCTCCTCTTTTTGTCTGAATAAAGCTCATAATACTTTTTCAACCACAAGAATATTTGATAATTAAATTCATATTTTCTTTTCAGATTATGAAAAACTCTGATTTTTGCGCCGGAGTGAATAAAAATATAACTCTTAAAGCTCTTGGATGGAATGATGAGTTTGATTCTGCATTTACTCCCTATTCCTCGCAATATATCCCAGGAAGGGTTTCATGCCGGCAGCGGACACATTATGAAGTCTTAACTGAAGGTGATTGTGTTAAAGCAGGTATCTCAGGAGCTCTGCGCAAAGCCGGCCGAAGTCCTGCTGTTGGTGATTTTGTTGTTTTGCTTTCACAGCCTGAAGCCGGAGTCACAACAATTGTTAATATCCTGCCCCGGAAAACGGAATTTACCCGTGGTGTTCCCGGAAAAGACGGGGAGAATCAGGTAATTGCTGCCAATATTGACACGGTTTTTATTGTCACAGCGGCAGGCAGGGATTTGAATCCCCGCCGTCTTGAACGCTATCTTTCCCTTGTTCATGCATCCGGAGCAAAACCTGTAATTATTATCAATAAATGCGATCTGACTGATACGCCTGATGAACTGGTTTCAAAAATTTCACCGTCTACTGCCGGAGTTCCGGTTATAACTATAAGTGCCTTAAACAACACAGGTCTCTCCCTCCTCGACCCGTATCTCCCGGCCGGCGCAACAGTTGCACTCATCGGATCATCAGGTGTCGGGAAATCAACGCTCATCAACGCACTGTTACAGGATGCTGTTCAGGATACGTGCGAGGTCCGTAAATCGGACGAAAAAGGGCATCATAAGACAACTGTCCGCCAGCTCTTCATATTAAACAACGGTGCAATAGTCATTGATAATCCGGGTTTAAGAGAAGTCGGGATTGGAACAGCAGGCTTTGGTATCAGCGAAACTTTTGCGGATATAGAAGAACTCGCAAAAGACTGCCGGTTTTCAGACTGCCGGCATGAGAATGAGCCGGGATGTGCCGTACGCTTTGCAGTTGAGAACGGAAATCTTTCCGAGGCCCGTTTTGAAAACTACCTGCGGCTTAGAAAAGAGGTCACCTTTGAGCAGGAAAAAAATGATATCGGACTTGCCCGGCTGGAACGTAATAAGTGGAAATCGATAAAAATTCAGGCACGGGATATAAAAAAATCGAAGGATCGGTTTTCATAACGGTTTTTATTATTTATGCACATATCTGACTGCTGTCAGGAAGAATAGTCGGGATAATAGTTGTGGATTCATGCACCATTCACGCAGGTGTTCGTGGGGTTTTAATCCCTCTCTTAGCATTTTGGATTTTGTTCTGTAAAAGTATTTTTGAATATATTTGGGATCACCGACAATATATTGTTGAATGCGGCTTAAAGAGACTATTATATGACAGGTACAAAAAAGATCGGAATTATCATCTGTGACCGCTACCGGACCTGTGCGGGTGGAAAGTGCCTCCGTTCACTTCACAATCGTGAGGGGGCGTTCTCCATATATGAGGGGGAGGATGTGGAGATTGCAGGCTATGCAACCTGCGGAGGATGTCCTGGCGGAAATATTGAATATGCACCTGAGGAGATGAAGAAAAACGGCGTTGAGGTTATTCATCTTGCGACCGGAATGGTTGTGGGATATCCGCCATGCCCGAGGATAAAATATTTCACCGAATTTATCAGGGAAAAATATGGTATGGATGTCGTTGTCGGGACTCATCCGATTCCGGAGAAGTATTACAGGATACACAATAATCTGAAAACCTGGGATTCAAAGCTTTGGAAAAACCTTATCGCACCAACACTTTCTGATGAAGAGACCAGAAAAGCATACGATTAGGGCTTTTTGAACCGGACTGTATAGTTCCACAGCCTGCTTTTCGTTTTTTTTATCATCCGTATTTTATTTTCAGAGCGATTAGGGTCAGGATAAGAGTGATTGTTACAACATTTGCAGCTATAATCGGAATCGAGCTGATGCCAAACCCGTACAAAATCCAGAGAAAAATCCCTGCACAAAAAAGAATCAACATAAGATATGAAAAATCTCTGGTTTCCTTTAATTTCCAGCAGCGTATTACCTGTGGTAAGAAGGAGATCGTTGTCAGTGCTCCTGCAAATAAACCTGTTACATGAATAATATCCATATCATCAGATCTTTTTGAATTTATTATAAACATATTGTGTCTTGATTGATCTTTTAAATCACGGTTTTCGATATTCACTTTTAGAATATTTTTAGAAATTCAAAGTAATAAATATCATTATTATATTTGACGTTGTTTGGATGTTATGGAAAATGAGAATATTATTCAATTATATGATGAAATTATTGAGACTCATTCTAAAATATCTGAAAATGAAAAATTTTCTCAATTTCTCCAAGAAAATCCAGAAAATGCAAAAATTTCTATCTTACTAAATTTTATCGAATCACAAAATAAATTATCCAATGTAATGCTAAAAATGAATTATGCTGCTATTGCTTTATCTGGTTTAGTTGCTTTAATGACACTTACATCTTTAATAGACTTTTATTTCAAAAATGAAAATATATATCGGGGAATTGCAATAGTGGTTGTAACAATTGCAATATTTACATACACGATCATAATTTATAATCAATTTAAAAAATTTAATGAGATTAAATCAGCACTTTAAAAAACAAATCTGGATCTGGGAGTATATTCTTCATAATTCATCCCATTCATTCTTTCCTGTATATTCTTAATGTCAATACGAATAACGGATAACTTTGACATTCGTTTTATCAATGTTATATTTGCTCTAGTGATAACGGTAAATTATCACTTTAAGGCCGGACTTTTTGAATGAGATTTATGATACGTATAACTTTTTTTCTAATAGAATTACCCTCGGGGTGAAAGTATTTTTTGTATGTTGAATAATAAGAAGAAGTGTGGAAGAATTAAAAAACAAGATATATGAATCAAATCCTCTTCTTTTCAATCACTCAAAATTAGAGTATATTGTATATTTCTTTTTAATTCCGTTTATATTAACGTTAATTTTCATATTGCCTTATGAAATGAAAGTTAATTTTTTCATTCTTCCTAACTATAATTTCATATTACCGAATTGTTTTCTGTATTCCTGGACTCATATGGCTTTTGACCATTATCTGGGGAATTTAATATTCTATTTTCTGGTAATTTTTTTACTATTTAATTACGAAACAAAAAAAGTCAGATTATGGTCTATATCCGCTTTTTTGTTGTTATTTTATTTCATATTTGAGATATCTGGAGTAATGATACTTTCTGCTTATTTCTCTGGATTAATCTATATCCCTAATATATTAGGATTTTCAGGAATTTTATCCGGTTTTATAGGATATTATTTTGTAACCTTTTTTTCATATTTGAGAGAGAAAAAGGAATACAATTTTGATCTTATGTGGGTTTTTCTGTTTGTAAATTTTCTAATTATTATTATGTGGTGGAATTCGTTTTCATCCACAATTTGGCTTTCAATTCTTACATTGTCAATTTTCTTAGTTTATCTTATCTGGCATTCCCGTGAAACTATAATAAAATTAAAATCTCATGTTACATTATTTTTCAAAAATTTTCGCAACAAATCACAATTCTGGAATAATTATTGGTGTTTGACATCCGTCATTTCGCTAATTTATTTATTCATCCTTCCTTTTATTCTTCCAAACAATTTTTTGTCAAATGGAATGATCACTAATGTATTGGCCCATTACTTTGGATTTTTCTTTGGTTTTGGATTATTTTTTGTTGTCACGATGATTTTAAAAAAATGTAGATTTTTGGTTTAATCATATCTAAATTGTGATATCCCGAATAAACAGGCATGAAATTAGTATTTTCTGTAGATATTTTTCCGATGGCCGACTTCAGTTACAAACTGTTATGAGGACGAAGTCCTTGCACCTTTGAAACCTGACACTTTCATTTAGGTCTGCTATAAATAGAATTTAATCCTAAATTAAGTCATGAAAAATGGTTTATTTGTGGCTGGTTTATCGCTTTTAATTGCTTTCCTGCTTCTTTTAACCCCGGCGTCAGCATCCCCTTCAGTTGATGATTTAATCGATGCAGGGTACATTGCACTTGACAGCGGAAACAATGAGATGGCAGAGGATCTGTTTACACGTGCCCTTGGCTATAGCTCCGGACAAAATTCCCCGCTTGCATGGGCAGGTCTTGGAAAGGCATTATGGAATGAATCATCGACTGATAATGAAGCATCCTACACCGCCTTTAACAGGTCATTGGAATGTGAAAATGTCAGTTCAGAAGACTGGAGATCTGTAATCCTGGTATTTTTTGATGAACCGGTTGAGGACTTTGAACTTTCTTATTCTGCCGCACAAAAGGCCATAGAAGCAGACCCGAAAGATGATGTTGCCTGGAACTATCTTGGTGTTGCACTTGACAGGCTTTATAGAAACAACACTGATATGGATTTAAACGGGCCTTTTGAAGCGTTTAAAAAAGCTTCCGAATTAAATCCCACGCCACTGTATTCCTTAAATACAGGTTTTTATGCAATTCTGGCCGGAAACTACACTTATGCTGTTGAAGTAACAGACCGGGCTGTTAAAAATTATAATCCGGATAACTGGGGGAAGGGAGAACTCCTTCTCTTCAAAGCCTTTGCACTGGCCGAGATGGGAAATTCCAAAGAGGCACTTGAAAACATTGAACTGAGCAGGCAGGCCTTAAATTCAGACGAATCATTTGAATGGGATGAAATATCCCTTATGTATGACGGTATTGTCAGGGCAGTCGCCTTAAACAACCTTGGAAGATTTGATGAATCTGTAGAGATACTAAAACGCGTTGATACTGACAAACTGGATGATTATTGTAATGACCTGCTTTTAACTCCGGAGAAGTATATGGATGTTTATGGTGTGGCATTGTCCGGTACGGGACAGACAGATGATGCAGTCGCTGCATTTGAAAAATCACTTGAATACAACAGTGATTATGAACCTGCAAAAGAGCACCTGAAAAGCTTAAATCAGAATAAAAATTAACTTTTTTTACTGTGTATTGCGGCAAATTAAACATTTAAATCAAATTTTTTAGTAATCGGTTTTTATTTCATATTATTCTCTCTGCCCTGCATCTCCTCAATATCAATCCGTATAACAGCCAGACCTTTGACATTCATTTTATCACTATTATATTCTTCATTGTGATAGCGGTCAATTATAACTTTAAGGCCTGCCTTTTTTTCAGTCTCATCTTCCAGAATTTTTGTTTTTCCGAATCCCACAACACTTTGGTATTTCATGTCATACGAACAGGGATTTTTGGACGGGAGCATCTCATACATTTTATCGACTTCAAAACAGACATTTTTGTTTTTATTCAGGATATCGATTTTTTTGCCTTTTTTTGAGCTGTGAAGATATATGACTCTGTCTTCATATCCGAATGTCATCGGGACAATATACGGTTTACCCTCATCGCAGAGTCCCAGCCTCAGATATAGTGAATCTCTGAGGAGCTCTTCAATTACTTTTTTATCGGTTACAATATCTCCCATATGATGCTCCTGTCATTTTCTATGGGGACCCGTGGATAATAATTTTGTTTATGAATTTTGAAATTTCAAATCATGAAAAAAAAGGTAAAAGTTTCATTTTTCAACAGGATACCATGCATCTACCCATGCCTGATAGTTGCCGTCGAGTCTGTAAACCGGATTGAATCCGGCGTTCATAAATGTCTCTGCACCCTGAATACTTGCGGCATCTGAATGGCAGTATATCAGATAATGTGCTGATTTATCAAGCGTCTTTATCTGAGTGCTTATGCTGCTCAGAGGTACACTTATAGCACCCGGGATGTGGCCGTCGTCATAGAGCGGAGAAACGTCAACGACTACAAGCCCTGAATCCTCATCCATCATACTTTTCGCTTTTCCGACTGAGACGTCCGTATACATCGGTTTTTCGACAGTATATCCTGCATCAGTCCATGCCTGATAATTACCAATCAGACGGTAAACCGGACTGAATCCGTTTTTAGCAAATGTTTCTGCTCCCTGCATGCTTGCGGCATCCGAGTGGCAGTATATCAGGTAAGCGTTGTCTTTGTTCAGATACATTATCTCGTCATTGATTGTTGCAAGCGGTATGCTGATTGCGCCCGGCAGATGTCCCTGTGCCCAGATCGGAGAAACGTCGACGACAACAGCACTTCCTGCCATAATCATCTCATTTGCTTCGACAGTATTGACCTCAGAATAATCTTTGGTCATAGTTTCAGTCGGTGTTGCAACAGGTGTTGCAGTTGGTGTTGCAGCCGGTGTCTGTTCCTGACCAGCACAACCTGCCGTCAGAATCAGGAAAAAAACAACCATAATTGTTAAGAATAGTTTTGTTTTCATAACTCCCCCCGTTTTTGTTAAACAGGTTTTGAATGGTGCAATATAGGATATAAAGTTTGTGCCGGTGGCAGGGATATTTTTTTCAATGTTTAGGAGTGCATGCAGTCTGGATTTATGATGATGTGACACCTCCCTGTGAAGAAGAGTGATTGTATTATTAACAATCTAAAAAAGATAATTATTCAAAGTTTTTCATTTCCTGCCTGACATATCCATACCTTCATCCAGAACACTCAACAGTTTTTTTATATCCTCATCCTCTTCCATCCCAAGCATCTCAAAGATGCTTTCAATGAAATTTAACAACTCCTCTGCTGCGGTAACAAGGCGGTTTACGTAGGCTTCGAGAGCATCAAGGCTTCCTATGGGATTTCCTGAAAGATCCAGATCGTCTATTTCAGGCATGTCCAGGTCGGATGTGTCGATTTCATCCGGTGATAATGCTGAGACCGGTGCAATTAAAAGAGCCAGAATAAGTAATGCAACAATTTTCATTGATAGGAATCATGTTACACTGTTGGGAAATATAATTTGCTAAAAATTAATGTGAAGTCAGGGTATGAAAAATCCTGCTTTTTGTCTTGGTTTGTTAATTGATAGTAAAAATCTCATCGCCAGCTTTTGGGATTAATTTAAATACGTCTCATACCTTGTCAATATAATAGGGCAAACCAGATCCTTTTTTTATAAATCAGGGCGTTTTATGAAAAACGGTAACCATGATGAGATGTTCTCTGCGAAAGGATTTTACTATGACCCCAATATGAGCCGGTTTTTAGGTAGTGTTTCGGAGATTTAGTCTGATTAGATGGGTATAAGGAGAAACAAACGATGATAAAGGATAAAATAATAAAAAATACACTGGTAGTGCCTGAAAAAAAAGTCTCGCTGAAAAATTTTGGTACAGGCTGGGCCCATTACAGTGAACTCAAAGATATCAAAAAAGAAGACTTAAAAAAAAGGGCCGAAGAATTACTTGAAGAAAACCGTGAGGCTCTTTCATCTTCACAGGAACTTCTCTGGGCGAGTAATAACTACTCGGTGCTCATTATTTTGCAGGGCATGGATACTGCCGGCAAAGACGGAACAATAAGGCATGTTATGTCGGGCGTCAACCCGCAGGGTGTTGATGTCAGCAGCTTTAAGGTGCCGACACCGGAAGAGGCAGATCATAATTTCCTCTGGAGATACAGTCGGAAATTACCTCCCAGCGGGAGTATAGGGTTTTTTAACAGGTCATATTATGAGGATGTTCTGGTGGTGCGTGTCCATCCGGAGATTCTTGATACAATGAAACTTCCTCCCGGAGAACGAAATGAAAAGTTTTGGAATGCCCGCTTTGAGGATATTAATGCATTCGAAAAACACCTTGCGCAGAACGGGACACTGATCCTTAAATTTTTCCTGCACATTTCAAAGGACGAGCAAAAAAAACGTCTTCTTAAGCGACTTGAAAATGAGGATAAATACTGGAAGTTCTCACTCTCAGATCTCTCCGAGCGCCATTACTGGGACGACTATCAGGATGTGTATGCCAAAATGCTTGAAAAAACAAGCACAAAATGGGCTCCGTGGTATGTAGTGCCTGCAGACTTTAAGTGGGTTGCCAGAACACTTGTTGCAGATATTATCTCTACAAAGATACAGGCCTTAAAACTTGATTATCCAAAAGTCTCAGATGAGGCTCTGGAAAATATCCGGCGTGCAAGAAAAGAGCTGAATAGTGAGGATAAATAATCCTTAATGTCGGATTTATGTTTAATTGTTATCGGGTTGATTGTTTTCATCAGGATCCTTCTCTTTTTTAAATCTGTATCCGTCCTTTGGCACAACAATTTCAAATCGTGCACCCCTGCCTTCTGTTCCTGTCTCAGATATACAAATTCCGGTAATGTCAAGAATTTCCCTTGTCAGAAACAGCCCCAGACCTGTGTTATTCCCTATTCCATGTTCGAAAATCTTCTTTTTCATATTATCAGGAACACCTTTGCCGTTATCTTCAATTACTAAAATCCCGTTTTCTTCTTTTTCATAAAAGGAAACTCTGAAATCAGTTATATGCTCACCATGTCTGATGGCATTTTCAAACAGATTATAAAATACCTTTTCAAGCATATTGTCGGCACAAATTTCAAGTCCGCCTGTATCAAATTTAAATTTTATATTATTTTCAGGCAAATTTGAGATGACTGAATTTATGATATACCCAACCGGCTGCCATGTCGGACTGTTTTGGCCAATTACCTGATAAGTACGTGTAAATGCGATCTGTTTCTGAATCATGTCAGTTGCCTCAATTATAGGATTAAGATAAGTATTGACTGTTTCCTCATCAATCGCATATTTTAACATCTCTTCATAACCCATGAGCACACCGATCCTGTTGCTGATATCATGCCTTGTGACAGATGAGAAGGTTTAACTTTTTGTTAAGTATCTTAAGTGCTTTTTCCGCCTTTTTTCTTTCTGTGATGTCTCTTCCGACAGAGAGGTGAACCAGCCTGTTGTTTAGCTTAAAGAAGGTTGAGTTGTTTTCAAGTGAAACAA
Organism: Methanomicrobium sp.; assembly: GCF_055145805.1. Classification (NCBI taxonomy): domain Archaea; kingdom Methanobacteriati; phylum Methanobacteriota; class Methanomicrobia; order Methanomicrobiales; family Methanomicrobiaceae; genus Methanomicrobium; species Methanomicrobium sp. The sequence continues at coordinate 55,018 of NZ_JBSREC010000063.1, forward strand.
TGTTACCGTCTTTTCTTATACATCCTGCTTCAAATGTTGCTCTTCCCTTAGTGCCGAATTGTCTTGCAATATCTTCAGCTAAATCACTGGTTTCATGAGTCTGAATGTCTTTAATAGACATCTGAAGAAGTTCTTCACGAGAGTATCCAAATTTTTTGCATGTGGCATCGTTGACCTCAATAAATCTCCCCGGGCCTGTTTGTGGATTAAACTCGGACAAAAATATGATGTCACTTGTTGAATTGAATATTTCCCGAAACTTTTTTTCATTCTCTGCCAGTGCCTGTTCTGCTTTTTTCCTCTCTGTGATATCTATGAAGGAGACAATATTTTTATTTGTACCCGGAATCATTGCAGTGGTCAGGTTAGTAGTTATTAACTCCCCGTTTTTGTGAATCAGACTTAAATTATAGTTATTTGGCACTGAATCCGGATTCGTTCGCCTTATGCGGTGGTATTGAAGCACCTTATCTCTGTCTTCTTCTACAATTCTGTCCTGCCAGTTTTCAAAAAATTCCGGGTCGTCTTCGGAATAACCCAGGAGCTGTTTCATCCTGTCATTTGCATATGAGATGGTGATTTCATCTTCGATAATTGCCATCGCAGTTCCGGTATTTTCAAAGATAGTCTTATAGAGACCTTCTGTCAGCCTGTATTCAGTGAGTTCCCTTATTGATTCAAGAGCTTCTTTTTCTGCCCGTTTTCTTTCAACAGACTGTCTGATAAAATTCTGAAGTTCACCAAACCGGTCTTTCGGCTTTTTTCCTTTCCTGAGATAATAATCAGCCCCTGCGTTGAGTGCCTCAATTGCAACTTCTTCTCCGCCTCTGCCTGTGAAAAATATAAAAGGAATGTTGTTCCCTTCACTGCGAACTGTTTTTAAAAATTCAAGACCATTCATTTCAGGCATCTGGTAACCGGATACAACTACATCATATTTCTGATCCCTGATTTTTTGCAGCCCTTCTTTTCCTGATATTGCAGTATCTACAATAAAATTCCCTTTGTGCTCCAGATAACTTTTGGTTACATCAGGCATTGAAAGTTCGTTGTCGACGTACAAAAGAAAAATTTGTTCATCTAAAATTTCCATTTATAATTTCCCCCCTTTATTTTTTTTAACAGATCTAATCTGTTTTTATCCTGATCATTTTTCTGTCAGAGATCAAACGGGCAAATATCTTATTTTATAATTCACGCAATTCTTTTTGATATGCAGTTTGGATAATCTTCAATTATTCATTACAATATATATACCTATCTTAAAAAATGGGTGATGAAAATGAATTATATTTCAAAAACAAGTTCAAAAAAAAATATTATTTCTAATAATGTTCCTGCTGGTAAAAAAAACAAAGTTTTTTTGTTACTTTCAGAAAAGATACTGATATTCTGTGTTTCGGAAAAAAAGGCTATGAAGACAGAGAAAAAAATTTCAAATATTCTGTCTGGAATAATTGTGAATAAATATTATGGGCTTTATGGTCTCCAATCTCTGAAAAACCTTTTAGATAGGTTTAATTAATTTGAAATGCAACTTGTAACTGTAATTTCCGGTTGGATCTTAAAACAAACTCTTAAAAATGGTTTGTTATACTATTCGTTTGAAAAATGCGCCGGAATATATTCATGGGCCTATAGCTCAGTTTGGCAGAGCGCCTGACTTTTAATCAGGTGGTCGGGGGTTCAAATCCCTTTGGGCCCGTTTTTAATTCATTTTTTAATAGGGATAAAAAATCTTAAAAAAAGTATGCTGATTAATTCTTCAGAGATAATTTTATTTTTTTGGCTTTGAGGTAGAAAAAAATGGTATTTAGGGAACCATTATTTTTAAGTCCTCTTCAACTGTTGAGTTTGCCCTTATTCCAAAGTTTTCAACAAGGACATTTAAGACACCGGGGGACACAAACGCAGGAAGATTTGGTCCGAGAGTAATATTCTTAATTCCCAAATGGAGGAGTGAGAGAAGCACTAAAACGGCTTTCTGCTCGTACCATGCGATATTATATGAGATTGGGAGACTGTTGATATCGGTCTCAAATGCCTCTGCAAGTGCGTTTGCAATCACAACAAGCGAGTAGCAGTCATTGCACTGTCCTGCATCTATCACACGCGGGATTCCGCCGATATCTCCAAGTCCGAGGCTGTTGTATCTGTATTTTGCGCATCCTGCCGTTAAAATAATAACATCCTGCGGGAGTGCCTTTGCAAACTCTGTATAGTAATCCCTCTCTTTGTGGCGGCCGTCGCAGCCTGCCATTACAACAAATCGTCTTATGGCACCGGACTTCACGGCGTCAACAACTGTGCCTGCAATTGAAAGGACTGCATCATGTGCACATCCTGTTATCAGGTCTGTGTTATTTCCCCCGTTTAGGGGTGTAGGCGGACTGCAGCGTTTTGCGTGCTTAATTATGGCTGAAAAGTCTTTGAATCCTGATTCATCCTCTTCAATGTGAATCAGTCCTGAGAATCCTACAGGTCCTGTTGTATAAACCCTGTCCTTATAGGAGCCTTTTGGCGGGACCAGGCAGTTTGTTGTCACAAGTACCGGGCCGTTGAAACTCTCAAACTCCTCTTTCTGGAAAGGCCATGAGCCTCCGTAGTTTCCGATGAGGTGTGTGTGGTTTTTGAGCTGCGGGTATGCGTTTGCGGGCAGCATCTCACCGTGAGTGTAGATATGAACCCCTGTTCCGGCTGACTGCTCTAAAAGCTGCTTTAAATCCTTTAAGTCGTGTCCGGTTACAAGAATTCCTGGATTGTTTCTTGGTTTTGTTGAAACAACTGTAATCTCCGGATTACCGTATGTTCCTGTGTTTGCGGTGTCAAGGAGTGCAAGTGTCGTAACACCTACTTCTCCGCACTTTAAGACAATTGCGACCATATCATCAATACTTAAGTCTTTAAGCGTTGATGCAAGTGCCTCTTCAATGAAGTCTGTAATAGTTGCATCCTCATTTCCAAGCGTTTTTGCGTGGTAGTAGTAGGCACCGACACCTTTTAAGCCGTAAATTAAAAGTTCACGAAGTGATCTTACATCCTCATTTTCGGTCGCCATAATGCCGACTGATTTTGCCTTTTCCAGTATTTCTTCCCGGTTTTTCGGTGTCCATGTGCAGGCGTCATGCTCATTTTCTTCTGATTTCGGGAGTGAATCTCTGATCTCAATTGCCTTATTAATAAGACCGTAAAGACGTTCCTTGTCGAAGTTCACATTTGTTAAGGTTATAAACAGGCATTCTCCTGCAAAACTGCCTGCCTCTTTATTGTCCTTTCCTGTCTTCTTTGCATTTATGTTTCTGACTGATATGCCTTTTAAAAGATATACCAGAACATCCTGAAGCGCTGCAGTCTCTTCATCCTTTCCGCATACGCCTTTAACCGTACATCCGCATCCTTTTGCGGTCTCTTCACACTGATAACAGAACATTTTCCTTTTCCTCTTAGTTTCTTTAAGATACACTGTATATCTTTGATACTAAGTTATATATAGGAAAAAGTTTCTGAAAGTATACCATGTATGAAGGCTGTACTGTCAATCTGACTGTAAAATATCTGACGCGGAAATGGACTCTTCTGATAATTCTGGAGCTTTATAAGGGAGAAGGATATATGCGGAGGTTTTCCGAACTAAAAGATTCCCTAAAAGGAATAACCTCAAAAGTTCTCTCTGCGAGATTAAAGGAGCTTGAAGAAGAGGGCCTTATTACAAGAACAGTAATTTCTGATACGTTCCCTGTCAAAACCGAGTACCGCTTAACACAGTCAGGAGTGGAGATTATTGATATAATTAAGGATATAAAAGTCTGGGCGCTCAAATGGAAGATAGACAATATTGAATGCGGAAAACAGAATTGCAAAGACTGCATTCTTTAATCCGGATAAATTCTTAAAAAAAGTGAATTATGTTTTTGGTTTAATCCTGTGCAGATGTATATGCGTCATACATGCTGTAAATCCATACAATCAGGTAGAATGGAATTCCGATAATAAGAGTTGAAAGTGCTCCGAATATTACCGCCATTATAAACAGTCCGACAGCTTTTAAGAATTGTCCTGTGTACAACTGTCCGAGACCGGGGATAAAAAATGACATTATTAATGCCAGTACTGGTGATGCCATATACCTGTTTTATTTGATATAAAGTATATCTTTTTTTTGATATGATTCCTGTTTAATTGTTTAAAGGAGAATAACCAGTTCCAGTGCAATCAGAATTATGACTATCCATTCCAAAAAATTTGAATGCTGAATTCTGACTTCATCAGAGAGCATAGAGTAATTATCCTGTATCATATCGATTTTTTTTGTTACACTCTCTGTCCACTGACTACTTCTGATAACTTTTAGTGTCGTTTCATACACTCTGACATAATAGACATCTTCTGTAATTTTAATCAGGTTGTGAACTTTTTCTATAACCTCTGATATTTCAGCGCTTGTCTCCATTAACTGCACCATGATAGAGTGGTACTTACGCATCCTAAGGAAGTTTGGAAGGCGGTCTGCAACAGTAATATCATCATACATCTTCTTCACCTGACGGGTTAGTTCTCTGTCATAATATCTGAGTTCGTGAACCTGTACGTTTGCAAATTCGATTAAATCAATCATATCAAGAGGATTTTCCGGACTGCACAGAAGAGCCGAGTCCCATGAAAGAATTGCAAGATCATCTTTTGTATAACTCTGCGTGTTTTTTGTAATCTCATCACGCATCTGGGTTGAAAATTCGGCCTTCTCTCCCATCAGAAGAATTACAGGGTCGCCTGATATTTCGGTTGAGTCAGTTACATATATGGTATAATCCTCAAAAAAGTCAGGGTCGTATTTAATATTGACCAGAATTTTTTCAAGCGATTCACTTATACTGCCAATATATCCTGAAAAAATATCTGAGAGCTGGTCATTGGTTGCAAAATAAAGGCCTGTTTCTTCAAGTTCGGAATAGGTGCCGTCATTTTTTTCATATATGAAACAGATGCTTATTGCACCTACATCATAGATTCTGGCAGAAACTGCAAATTCAAAGATCCTGCCGTCAATCTCTGCCTTAATTGAATTATATCTGATTAAAACCGGCTTGTTCTCAAGATTTATGGATTTTGGTTTGACACGGATAAAACTGGTTCTTGTAGTTGGGATGGTCTGTGAAAGTTTCGTCTCAAGCAAATCGAGGTCAATTTCCATGCCGATATCATATATTCTGTATATCCTAACTGAGATCAAGATTAATTTTCACCTTTTTCATAATTTCCTATATTCATCAGGCAATATACTGTTCTGTATTAATTGTAGATAAACTGAATCTGAAATATTTCCGGATCAGGAAAAAAAAGGAAAAAATCCCCGGAAAAAATTAATTTATTTTGATTATTTCTCTATCAGAGATAATTCTGAATTTTTATCGGATGTTTTCTTTGTGACTTCTGTCTGCCCGATTTCTGTCTCAGAAAGAATAACCGAATATTCAGTTGTTTTATCAAGGCTTACTTCTGCATTGTCAATGTTTAGATCAAGGACATGTCCGCCTTTTGTCCTGTCGTCTGAGATAAAGTGGATGTGAAGTCCGGGCACATTCATCCCTTCTGCAAATGCCGGTGACCAGAATCCGACAACTGTTCCGGTTATATCATTATATTCAAAAACAGACTGGTCTTTTACAACTTCAATCAGTCTCTGGTAGGGCTTTTCCTGTTTTGGAACTGATCTCGTTTTTATATATGGGAAGGTTCCCTCAAATTTCACTGCATAAAATATATCCTCTGACGGGAGATTTTCAGTTAAAATGTCTCCAAATTCGGATATGTTTTTTACATCAGTCATCTCAACCGTGAAGTCTTCATTGAAGAATGTTACGTCAGCAAAAGGAATTTTATCATCATCTGTCAGAAGATAAGGGATTCCGTCCGTCTTTACAGTGTAAAAATCCCCATCAACGACAACAAGTTCGCCGTCAAGAGTATCAACCGTTCCAAGGCCCAAATCACCGTGCTTTTTAAGTTCTCCAACCTCTACAAAACCGTCGTATCCTCCGGCAAGTAAAAGATTAATTGATGACACCTGATAGATTGTCTCCTGTGATTCGTAGTCTGTATCCAAAACGACTGCCTTATCAGATGAAGTGCAGCCGGAAGATGTGCCGGCGAAAACAACAAGAAGTGATATTATCAGGACGTAAATTAACGAAATTTTATATTTTGACATAGCAGGTAAGGGAATATTGTCTTTTAGAATAAAAAAACAATCTGAAAAAAAGATTTTTTTACGGTGAAGGCTGCTGCTGGCTTATGCAGTGAATTGTTCCAAGTCCGTAAACCATCTGCCGGCAGTTAATTCCCTTAACTTTTCTGTCAGAAAATGCCTCTTTTATTATTGAGAGTGCCTTATCATCATTTTCCGTTCCGAAAACAGGGACTAAAACAACGCCGTTTCCTATGTAGAAGTTTGTGTAGCTTGCCGGAAGCGGCATATCGGAATCAAATCTCCCCGGCATCGGGACTGTGATGATATTTAAGGGATTATTATTCTCATCTTTCGAATTTTTGAGAATCTCATAATTCTCTTTTAAAATTTCGTAATTCTCACAGGATTCATCCTCTTCCAGTGCGCAGATTACAGTGTTTTTGTTTACAAACCTTGCGATATCATCTATATGACCGTCGGTATCATCACCCTCAATTCCTGATTCAAGCCATATTACATTCTCTGCACCGAGATACTCACTGAGATACTCTTCTATCTCTGTCTTTGAAAGATTCGGGTTTCTGTTTTTGTTTAAAAGGCACTGTTTTGTGGAAATCAGAGTCCCGCATCCGTTTACATCAATTGATCCGCCCTCAAGCACGATTCCCGGCCTGAATGTTTTGATTTTTAAGCTCCTGTTTAAAACAGACGGGATATTGGTATCCTCTAAAAGCTCCTCATACTTATTTCCCCAGGCGTTAAAGATCCAGTCAACATATGCGATGCTTCCTGTTTCACGGTTTACGACAAAAACCGGCCCGTAATCCCTAAACCACACATCTGCATATTCCTGTATGAAAAAACTGACCTTTTTTAGATCTGTCCCTGAATTCTTGAGAAGTTCTGAGACTTTTTCTTTTGTATCTTCGTCTCTTACAAGAAGTTTTACGTTTTCAGATACTGAAATTTCAGATATTATTTCTGTATATGATTTAAAAACCGCAGGCAGATCAAAGAATGTTTCCTCATCGTGCGGCCATGAAAGCCATATTGCGTCATGATGCTCCCATTCGGCGGGCATATGATAGCCGATCTTTTTCGGGGTGTCCTGCCGTTTTTTTGGGGGGCAGATATATCCCTCACTCAAAAATTGTGAGTCAACCGGCTTTGTAAGAATATCGTAGGTATCAGGCCTTCTGTTTCTCATAAATCCCCAGCCTTCCCTGATATCCTTATTTTTTGAGAGGTCTATTTCTGCAATCAGAACTTCCTCGGTTGCGTCTGCCTCTGCAATTATATTTCCAAACGGGTCGGATACAAATGAACTGCCCCAGAATTCAAGTTCTCCTTCCGTTCCTGTCCTGTTAACGGCGGCCACATGAACACTGTTTGATATGGCATGCCCTCGCTGGACAGTCATCCATGCAGACTTCCAGTCCCCTTCTGCAGGGGAATCAAGTCCTGTTATCGTTCCGATTGCAGTCGGATAAAATATGATTTCGGCTCCTTTAAGGGCAACAGCCCTTGCGGCTTCTGAAAACCACTGGTCATAGCAGATTAAAACGCCTATTTTTCCGAAAGTGGTGTCATAAACCCGGTATGAGTCTCCCGGATAAAAGTAATCTTTTTCATAAAAGAGAGGATCGTACGGAATATGGACTTTATGGTAGGCGGGCATTATCATCCCGTCTGTGTTTATAAGAGCAGCGGAATTGTAATATTTCCCGTCATCTGTCTTTTCAAATAAAGGGACAATTATTACCACATGATGCTCTTTTGCAAGTTCTGAAAATGCATCTGTCGATTCTCCCGGTATTTTCTCTGTAAAATTATTGCTATTCAAATCTTCATATTGTGGAAAATACGGCAGTCTGAAAAGTTCCTGGAGGCATATTATCTTTGCGCCACATTCTATTGCTCTTTTTACAAGAGATAGTGTATTTTTGAGATTAAAATTCAGATCCTCTGAAACATCCGCCTGAATCAGTCCTATCTTTAATTTCTGCTGCTCCATATCCTGCATAGTATATTTGCGCCTGATTTATGTTATAAAATTGCCTGGTTTTTTTTATTTCTGATAAATTTTATTAGTCGTCACTTTTGTTTTTCAGATGATATTTTTTCCGGGCGTCCCGTTGCAAGATATATGTGCACAAAAACCGCTACTAAAAACGGACCCCACAAAAAAGTGTGGAGCTTAAAGGAGAATGATTTTGTAAGTATCCCGAGAGTTAAAGGTTCAACAATTCCCGGATATGTGATGCCAAATCCTGTGAGCAGGATTAGAAGTGTGAGGATTAACAGAATCCTGTTAGTCCATTTTTTGTAAATTCCCATCTTCAATTTTATCACCGTTATAATCTAATCAAAGAAACCTTTGTTCAGATCCCCGGTATCGGAATAACCTCTCTTCTCCCAGTATCCCCTGTAATTTTCATCATCGGAAAGTTCGATCTTAGTAATCCATTTAATCCATTTATAGCCCCATTTATCCTCGGCGACGAGCATGAAGGGATATCCCCTCTCTGCAGGGATGGTTACATTGTTCATGGAATGTGCAATTATTATATCCCTGTCTGTTACATATTCCAGAGGAAAAGATGTCGTATAACCGTCATTTGCCGTAAAAATCACAGTATTTGCAGTAGGGAGAATGCCGGACGGCTCAATTAAATCTTTTACAAGTAATCCTTCCCAGAGAATTGTAACATCCCAGCCTTCCACACAGTTTAAGGTTACCACTTTTTTATAATTTTCAAAACCGGAAAGGACTTCATCATATGTATATTCCAGAGGCTCATTAACAAGTCCTGCGACTTTAAGCCTGTATTCATCTTTAGAAATACGCTGTGTGCCCTTTATCGAATTCTCCCGAAAATCTGATATTTTCGATAAGTCCTCTCCTTCGTAATTCTGAATTTCAACCCCCTTTAACTCCCCGCTGTTAGTATAATCCCCGCCAAAATATCCTGAGATGTCAATTGCATAAAGGATAATTGCGGCAAAAATTGCAAATATAATTAATAACCGCAGATGATTTTTTGAAATAATGATTAGATCCCCCCGGATGTCTGAATTGTTAATAGTAAATTACTGCATATAAAAAGGCTTCTGCACAGAAAATTCTGATAAAGATTATTTCTCCGGGTGAAACTTTACTATGTGATTTATACGGGGAATTAAATATGAATGACTACAGGATGTTTTGTTGTGAGTAAGACCGTTGAAAAATTTGATGTGATTATTACAGGAGGGGGGCCTGCAGGTCTGTTTTGTGCTATCCATACATCGGCCGGCGGAAAAAAAGTTCTTTTAATTGAGAAGAAAAATTCATGCGGGAAAAAACTGTTAATAACCGGTCTTTCGCAGTGCAATCTTACACAGGACGAGGATATTAAAAGTTTTCTCACTCACTATGGTGATAACGGGAAGTTTATGCGTCCGTCTCTTCTCAATTTCACAAATAAGGATCTGTTAACTTTTTTCAATGAACGCGGACTTGATACAGTTCTGGAAAAGGGAAACAAGATATTTCCGGCGACAAAAAAATCATCAGATGTTTTAGAAATTTTATTATCGGAATGCAGAAAAAACGGGGCCCTTATACGCTGCGGAGACGGGGTTTTGGATGCATATTTTAAGGACGGTCTGTTTTTTGTAAATACTCCTGAAAGTTTGTATTCTTCTGAAAATTTAGTCATTGCAACCGGAGGCATCACATATCCCGCGACAGGTTCGACAGGTGACGGATATATTATTGCAGAAGGTTTCGGGCACAAAATATCAGAAACCGGACCTGCATTATCTTCTGTATCCATATCCGGCTACAACTTCACAGAACTCTCCGGAATTTCATTTCAGAATGCAAAAATATCACTTTTAAGGGACAATAAAAAAATAAGAGATAATTCCGGAGACATCCTCCTTACACACACCGGCCTCTCCGGTCCGGGAATACTTCACATGTCGCGTTTTATAAAACCGGGGGATACTCTGAGGATATCTTTTATACCTGTTATGACTGCCGAAGCATTCAGAAAGGACTTTTCAGAAAGAATTGCCGGGGGTGGAATAAAAACTGTAAAGAGTATTCTTTCCGGATATAATTTTCCTGAGCGTTTTGTAAAAAAAATTCTTGATCTATCAGAGGCCGGATATGATCTGACCTGTGCCCATCTTTCAAAAGATATACGAAACAAAATCATCAAAAATATATGTGAGCACAACTTCGTTGTAAATTCATTATCCGGTTTAAATGAAGCGATGGTCACAAGAGGCGGGGTTAATCTCTCTGAAATAAATCCGAAGACAATGGAATCCCGGTTATGTTCCGGTCTGTATTTTGTGGGTGAGGTTCTTGACATTGACGGCGATACCGGCGGATATAATCTTCAGGCGGCATTCTCTACCGCATACGCCGCTGCAAAAAATATAATCTCAAAAACCTGATATTATTGCGGAAAAGACTAAAATCTGCTGATTTTTTTTAAGAATAAATTAAATTAAAAAGAAAATATCTGAGATACTTAGTATCTGCTGTTGAATTCTCTTCTTGGACGTGGCGGCTGTGCCTCGTCGATTCTCATTGTGCGGCCTTCGTATTCTGTCTCGTTGAGAGCTTCTTTAGCTTTTTCAGCCTCTTCGACTGTGCCCATCTCGACAAATCCAAATCCTTTACGTTCAATAATTTTGACGCTTTTTACAT
>NZ_JBSREC010000064.1:0-13179 GCF_055145805.1 Methanomicrobium sp.
CATGAGAACTTAATATCAGTCTGACCAACACCGATATCAATCATGGAATTTCTTACTGCCTCAGGTTTTATTCCCCTTCTTGCAATCGCCTTTAAGGTTCCCAGGTGAATGTCATCCCACCCGGAATATTCTCCGGACTTTATGCCCTCTTTGATGGCAGTTGTTGATAAAACCACATCTCCGATAGACATCCTGCCGTAATGATGATACTCAGGAGGTATCCATCCGAGATAATCATAGATGTACTTCTGACGCCTTGTGTTTGCTATGTGATCCTTTCCCCGGATGACATGCGTAACTCCAAGCAGATGATCATCCAAAACAACCGAGAGATTCATCATCGGATATACTATCGCGTCTATCTTCGGGTGCGGCGGAGAGTCCACAACCCTGAATACAGAGAAGTCACGCATTGCAGGGTCAGGATGGTCAGTTTCTGTCTTAATTCGTACTGTGACTGTCCCTTCAGGATATTCACCTGCAAGCATATCCTCCCACATGGAGAGATTCTCCTCAATGGTATGAGAGCGGCACGGGCAGGCCTTTTTATTGTTCTTAAGCTCCCTGAAACTTTCTGAATCGCAGGTGCAGACATATGCACCCCCGATCTCCAGGAGTTTTCGGCCATACTCATAATATATCTCAAACCTGTCGCTCTGATAAACAGTCTCTGAAATTTTTAAGTCAAGCCACTCCACATCTTCAAGCAACAGCCCGTAGTTTTCAGGTTCGACCCTTCTCGGATCTGTATCCTCAATTCTGAGGATATAACGTCCGCCGTATTTTCGGACGTAATAATCATTAAGATATGCCGCACGGGCATGGCCAAGATGCAGAGGACCACTGGGATTGGGAGCGAAACGCATTACAACGCCGTTTTTACCCACATTTTTGAGTTCACGCAGACCTCTTACCTTCTCTTTCTTCTCTTTTTTCTGTGTGAGAAGTTCAGGTGCCATATCCTTTAGCATCGAAAGCCTCTCCTCAGGAGAGAGAGCTTCGACCTGCTTTAAGACTTCTGAAAGTATTGCAGACATCTCCTTTGCCTGCGGGCGAAACTCAGGATGCTTACCCATAAGCATTCCAAGAACAGTCCCTGCCTTTGGCACGCTGTTGTGCTCAACAGCATTGTGAAGAGCATGCGTCAGAAAAAATTTTCTTGGATCTAAAGACATCCTCTAAAAGCCTCTGCTGATAAAATAGTCTGTAATATCGCTGAGAAGCTGCCTCTCCTCACAGTCAGGGAGGACAGTCAGCATATCCTTTGCACGGGTAACATACTCCTGTGCTGTTTTTCTGACATCTGCTATGACACCTGCTGTTTCAAGCGCTGAAATTGCCTCGTCAATCTCCTCACCGGTAAGATTCGGCTTTCTGTATTTTGAAAGGTCAACGCCTGCTTCACGGGCCTTTATTGCAACAATAGTCTGTTTTCCTTCAGACAGATCAGATGCCCTGTCCTTTCCGCTTTTTTCACTGGATGCAATCATATCGATTAAGTCATCCTGAATCTGGAATGCAACACCACTATAATATCCCCAGTCATGAAGCGCCTGTACCTGCTTTATAGTGCCACCGGCGAGAGTCCCTCCTATGGCTGCTGATGCTGCGTAAAGTTTTCCGGTCTTTTTCCCGACCATGTCAATGTACTCGTAATCCAGAACATCATCGCGGCCTTCAAATGACATATCATCATGCTGACCCTGGCATATTTCAACACAGGTGCGGGCAAGAATTTCAACGCTCAGGACTTTGGCCTGACTGTCAGCAATAGACCTTGTGACAAGCTCAAATGCTTCTGCGTAAAGAACATCCCCTGCAAGAATTGCAGTAGGCATATCCCATTTACAGTGAACGGTAGGCACACCGCGGCGCTGCGAATCGTCATCCATTATGTCATCATGAACAAGAGTGAAGGTGTGTGTCACCTCAAGAGCAAGCGCTGCAGGGAAAAGTTCGCGTGAACATCCCTTTTTGACAAGATCTGCCGCAAGCATGACAACTGCCGGCCTTAACCTCTTCCCTCCGGCTGTAAGCAGATGGGCACTTGCCTTATTTAGCTGTCCGGGTGCCGAGCCAAAAAGGCGGTGAAGCTCAAGGTCAACATCCTCTGCAACTAATTCCAGATATTCTTCAAGTTTCATGTGAATTGTTCCTTTTAGATTTTTATTTTGTTACGCAGACTTTCATCCCGTTTCTTAAAAGATGTACATCATTGCCAAGAGTGTATCCACATTCAGCGGCGAGTCTTACGTATTCACCCGTCATATCAATGTCTCCGTGTGACGGGACGATATGCTGTGGATTTAAGAGATTTATGATCTCGTAATGATCCTCACGCTGTGCGTGACCGCTTACGTGAAGTCCTTCGAATATACGTGCCCCTTTCATCTTCAACAAAGTTTCCTGAAGATGTCTCTGACCATAGTTCATTGGATTCGGAATGACATTTGCACTGTAGAGAATTTTATCTCCCTTATCAATCCTGTAAGGCGTACTTCCTGCAGCAAGACGTGTCAGAATAGCTCCGGGTTCTCCCTGATGTCCTGTGACAATAGGAAGATATTTTTCCTTGCCTTCCTTCATCATACGACGCATGGCACGGTCAACGGTCTTTCTGTTTCCAAACATTGAAAGAGTCTCGGGAAAGCCGACAAGTTTTAACTGTTCGGCTGTTGAGGAATACCTTTCCATGGACCTTCCAAGGAGAACAGGTTTTCTTCCAATTTCGTGTGCACATTCTGCAATAGTCTTTACACGAGCGATATGGGATGAGAATGTACTTACTATCATTGCATTTTTGTCATCTTCGAAACTTGTCATTGTATCACGGACAAGTCTCTGTGCAACTCTCTCACTCGGGCATCTGCCAGGGAGTCTTACATTTGTACTCTCAATAATCAGAGCAATAACGCCTTCCTTTCCAAGTTCACGAAGACGTGCAAAATCTGGCGGATTTCCCAGAACAGGAGTCCTGTCAAGCTTAAAATCGTTTGCATAGACAATACATCCTTCAGGAGTGTGAAGTACTGCCATTGCAGTATCTATGATCGAATGCTGAACATTCACAAGCTCAATGCTCAGATCCTTTGAGATCTCAAATCTGTATTTTTTCCCGGAATTTAAGGCAAATACCTTGTTTGTAACTCCGAACTTCTTCTCACCTTCAATCTGCTGCTCAATTAATTTTGCAGTGTAGGGAGTCCCGATAATCGGTGCATTATACCTGTGCGCAAGTTTTGGTATTGCTCCGATATGATCAAGGTGTCCGTGTGTGCAGACAATTGCCTTTACACTGCCTTCCACCGTATTCATGATGGTATCGTCCGGGATTGCCTGCATCTCGATTAGATCAAGAGAATGCATATTTTCAACTTCTGCATCCTCGTGGATCATAATCCGGTCAAGTCGCAGACCCATATCAAATATTACAATTTCCTTACCGTAGCGTACGGCAGTCATGTTTCTGCCGACTTCATTATAACCGCCAACGGCTATTATTTCTACATCCATATTTTAATACTCCTTATATTTACTATGTAAATGAAACACCAGTTTCATCTGAATTTTTTATGTAAATCACTTCGTGATTTCTCATCAAAACGTGAGAAAATTTCATTTTTAACACGTTTTTTTAGAGATTTGTCATCTCTCTTGTTATTCCCGTAATGTATGTGCGAACCTTTGAAAGGTCACAGCAGTTTGCTGAACCTGTAAGATACATGGAGACAATAAGCTCTTGTTGAATCTTCTCAATCTCTGCCACCAGAGACTCGTAACTATTCATGCCGGGTTTTAGAAGCGGAAGAGCCATGCCTCCGAGACCTGCACCGAGCGCCAGGGCTTTTGCAATATCCATGCCGCTCCGAAGACCGCCTGTTGCGATAACAGGTTTATTTTTTTCTGCAATTTCAATTAAGGATACTGCTGTCGGAATACCCCAGTCTGAAAATTTTCTGCCGGTGTCTGCAAGGCTTTTTTCTTCTGCCCTTACTGCTTCCACAGCAGCCCATGAGGTTCCGCCAAGACCTCCGACATCAATTGCCGAAACTCCGGCGCCCCACAGTTTTTTTGCAGCCTCTTTAGAAATCCCGCATCCGGTCTCTTTTACTATAACTGAATATTTTGAAGACCGGCACAGATCTCTTATTGCATTAAGACAGCCATTTGAATCATGATCACCTTCAGGCTGTATCGCTTCCTGCAGGGGATTTAAATGGATACATATTGCCTGGGCATCAATCATTTCCACTGCTTTGTCAGCCCATTCGGGACCTTTATCGCATAGCTGTATAGCGCCAAGATTCCCACACAAAAACGCCTTTGGAGCTGCTTCCCTTACAATCGTAAAGCTGCCCTCAAGTTCAGGGTTTTCAAGCGCTGCACGCTGTGAACCTACACCCATGCCGATATTGAAATGCTCTGCCGCACAGGCAAGACGTCTGTTCACTTCAAGCGTGTCAGGATGACCACCTGTCATTGCTGCAATAAAAAGAGGCGAAGAAAGATTATACCCAAGGAATCTCACAGATGTATCTATAGATTCCATATCGCATTCAGGCAGTGCGTTGTGCACCAGTTTTACATCTTCAAAACCCGGGAGACCCGCCTCAATCTGCTTATCACAGCAGATTTCAAGGTGTTCTCTTTTGCGTGAAGATGTGTATTCTGATTTTTTTATTTTCTCCAACCCCTTTTCCCTGTTGTAAAAGGACTGCCGCAAAGATCCGATATGAAAACCTTTTTACTGAGAAATCCGCTTATTTGCAGATTTAACACAGGGTTCTCATATCTTCCCGGGCATTCCTGTCATCCGGGACCTTATTGGATTTTGCAGATATTTTGTCCTTATTCGGATATACCACATGTAATTTATGATCAAACAAAAGGCATCAGTTCAGAAGACCTTTTGATTATCAGTAATATCACTCTGTGGACAATTTTCCGGTGACAATCGTGCCACCGTGGTCGCGCCCGTCTAAGAAATCACCGGTTCTTGATACATGGAATATGTTTGATTCAATTCCCTTTTGTGCAAGTTCGAGAAGCTCGTTTATCTTACCCCTCATTCCACCGGTCACATCAGGATTCCCTGATTCATTTATATCGATAGTCCCGGCGGATACGGAATTGATACGTGGTATCACACAACCGCTCTTTAGTACACCCGGTACATCAGTTGCAAGCCCTATTCTGTCAACAGAGATATGGCCTGCAAGATAACTGATCAACTGATCTCCTGATACAATGCAGGCCCCCTTCTCCTGATCCATGGCGACATCGCCGTGAAGCACCGGTACAATGCCGTTTTTTACAAGAAGTTCTATTGGCCCGCATTCAAATGATATTAGACGTCCGTTTTTCGCAGTACATGCATCAAGCGGGTGGATTCCAACTGACTCCACTCCACTGGCACGAAGCGCATTCACCACTGCATCATTCAGTTTCCTGACAGCATGATGAGTGATAAATATACCTGCTTTATTTGTTTGATCTAAGCCCTTATCAAGGTGATGTTCCTTAGCCTCGGGATGGCCGCATGAACCTGCACCGTGAACAATTATAGGAAATATATCTTTTCTTGCAGCAATCTCCTGTGCAAGGGCAGATATTCTTTCCTTATCCACACTGCATCTGCCCGATTTATCGGTGATTACGCTCCCGCCCAGTTTTAAGATTATCCGCTCTGCCATTATCGTCCTCCCTTCTTGCTCCATCTGTATCAATCATTGTTATAAGAGCCCTTCCGTCTGCCGCCTCAATTGCCGATGCCACCTTACTTTTTGACCTTTTCGGGCAAAGTGCTATCATACATCCTCCTCCGCCGGCTCCGGTCATCTTTGCGCCATATGCACCTGCCTCACGCGATGCCAGTACAAGCCGCGTAAGTGCCGGATGACCTACCCCTAATGCCTCCAGCAGAGAATGATTGACATCCATATACCTGCCCAGTAATTTTAAATTGTTAAAATTGTGCATTGAACGTATCGTAACTGCTTCAATCGCATCAAGTATCGGGTCAACAACAAGCGGATTACTGGCCCGGAATTCTCCGACCATTGCCACAAGTTCGGATGTCTTATGGGAGACCAGGGTGTTGCCGATTACAATATTGAAGTTCTCCGGCGGAAGTCTCCTCCTTTTGCCATCCTTTATGAGAACAAGACCCCCATAAGCGGATACAAATGTATCTGTCGGACTTGCACGTCCCTTCTGGACTCTTTTTTCAATTTTATAGGCAATTGATGCTATATCTGATCGTGCCAGATCGAGCCTGAACTCGTCATTTATAGCCGAGAGCGTTGCAACTGCAACAGCAGCAGACGAACCCAGACCCGATGAACTCGGAAGCTGGGAATGAATGTAGACGCTTCCGGAAACCCCGGTCTCTTCAAAACACCCTTCAATATAGGGAGAGTTGACACGGGGAGGACTTCGGGATTTTCTGACTGTCACATAGACTCTCGGTTTTATAGCCATGGCCAGACCTGGTTTTCCGAAAACCACCGCATGCTCGCCAAATAAAAACACCTTGCCTGGTGCACTCCATGTAGCCATATGAATATTTACTCCACTGCTATTGCTGCATAACCGACTACCTGAGAGTAGTCTTTTGTGACATCCCCGCTTGTTGAATAATTAAGGAGCACTCCTTTTTTTGCCCCCTTCATCCTGCAGTACTCCGCCATCGCCGCTATTGGACCATACCCGCACGCGCTTATACCCTCATCAAATATGCGACGATAAAATTCTGCCGTATTGAGGTCTTTAAGCGCATCTATAGCATATTTATCATATTTATGGGCCTGTGGTTCAGGGATATAGTGCGAGAAGTCGGAAGATGCAACAACTATTACATCTGATTTTGTATCTGAAACAGTATTATATATTGCTTCTGCAATTGCAAGTGCATTTGTGCGGCTCTGGTTTCCCATCAGAACAGAAACCACCTTTGCATGAGGGAATCTGTATTTTATAAACGGCATCTGTACTTCAAGAGAATTTTCACTCTGACTATGTACAAAATTGTCCACTTTTATGTCCTGCGAGAGCCTCTTTGAAAGAACAGGGTTATTTTCAATAACACCAAGAGGAGTCTCCCATGAAAGCGTGGACATACAGTCAGGATATCCCGCATGACTTGGCCCGACAACTATAAATGTTCCTGAAAAACCGCTTTTTACAGATGAATAAGCATATGCGGATGTTTGCCCCGAATATGAGATACCTGCATGGGGAGATACAATACCAAGAGTGTTTCCGGCATAATCCAGAGAAACATTGTCAAAAAAAGCATTCAGCTGTTGTTTTAAAAAAGCAGGTTTGTCGGGATAAAACATCCCTGCGAGAGTCGCCCTGCGTGTCACCATAAAAGTGATTATACCCCTGAGAAGATTATAATTCTATCTCAAAATCTTCCTGGGCAAGTGATGTTGTAATTCCACGTGATTTTAAAATCTCCCTTGTAAGAAGGAAATAAATCATACTAAGGGCTTTTCTTCCCTTGTTATTGGTTGGAATTACAAGATCAATGTATTTTGTAATGTTGTTTGTATCACATAATGCAACTACAGGAATTCCGCTCTGTACAGCCTCGTTGATTGCCTGTGAATCACCGATAGGATCTGTTACAATTATTACATCAGGTTCAACGTACTGTCCGATTCTCTGATTTGTAAGCATACCGGGAATAAAACGTCCTACTTTTGACAGTCCACCGATTGCATCCGCAAATTTCTTTGCAGGGTACTGACCGTACTGACGGGAGGTGACTACAAGTACCTTTGCAGGATCAAATTTTGCAAGGAATTCTGAAGCAGTTCTGATACGTTCATCAGTCTGCTGGATATCTAGAATATATAAACCATCTCCACGTACGCGGTAGATGAATTTTTTCATATCCTGGCTCTTCTGCTGTGTCCCGATATGTACACCTGCAGCAAGGTACTCTTCAACGGGGACAAGTGATTCGTTAAGTTCTATTTCAATTTCATTTGCGTTCAATACATCAGCTCCTATAAATACTAATTTCTTTTAACGGTGATAGGTATGACACCTTTCTGGTACTCTTCAATTGCGATCTCAAGAGGATCTATCTTATCGCATTTTACCAGAACAGGAGCTCCCATAGATATCTGAAGGGAACGTGCTCCTACAATCCTGGCTCTTTCATATCGGGTGTATGATTCCATTTATGACTCCACAAATTTTTTTCAACTGCAATAATTTTTGGAAAATGGGGTCGCTGAGATTCGAACTCAGGTCACAGCATCCCGAACGCCATAGGATTCCAGGCTACCCCACGACCCCTCCGAAATTTATTGGTAAGGGTTGAGATCGTCAATGATCTCCTTATGTGTGAGCAGCATACGCCTGCAGCAATAGCGCTCAAGTCCGAGATCATCAAGGATCACTTTTGGATCCTCTCCAGCATCTCTGCGTCT
The DNA here is from genome assembly GCF_055145805.1 of Methanomicrobium sp. Taxonomy (NCBI): domain Archaea; kingdom Methanobacteriati; phylum Methanobacteriota; class Methanomicrobia; order Methanomicrobiales; family Methanomicrobiaceae; genus Methanomicrobium; species Methanomicrobium sp. Next base: position 8,445 of record NZ_JBSREC010000064.1, read on the forward strand.
CTTAAACTCTTCCCATTCAGTAGAAACAACTTTTCCACATGTGAAGCACCGGACTGGTATCATTTGATCTCTCCCTTATATTTTTAACAAGTCTAACGATAAGACTTCTGAAATTTGGCTCTTGCTCCGCGGCCATGCGGCTTTTTAGCTTCTTTCTGACGAGAATCATTGACAACAAGTGTCCTGTCATAGACAAGAAATGCGTCTTTGATCTTCGGGTCATTGTGCCATTCAACAATACCACGCGCAAGAGCGGTTCTTACAGCCTCTGCCTGACCCATGTATCCTCCGCCATTAACGTCAATGCTTGCATCAACGCCGTCAAGGATACCGGGGACTAAGAGAAGAGGCTCTGAAATCTTCATGCGCGAAAGCTCTGTTCCGTAGATCTCAAGAGGAACGGAGTTTATACGGACACGTCCGTTACCTTCCTTAAGAGTTGCACGGGCAATTGCTGTCTTTCTCTTACCACTTGTATTCACAACTTTAGACATATTTCATAACCCCCTTAGAACTTTGCTCCCAGGTTTTTGCTGATTGCACCGATTGTTACATACTTGGGTGTTGCAAGACCGTCAATATGAGCAGATTCGATTACTTCAACCTCTGCATCTGCAAACTGTACGGGGACACCGACATATGCCCTGACAAGCTTCAGTGCATCTGCACCGCGCTGTCTCTTGTATGGAAGCATACCCCTGATTGTACGTTTTACAATGTGTTCAGGTCTTCTTGGGTAGAACGGTCCGCCTTCTCTTGAACCGCGCTTGCGTGTTATGTCATAATCTTCAAAGACACTCTTCTTGGAACCGGAGATTACTACTAAATCTGCATTAATAATTGCAATTTCCTCTCCCTGAAGAGTTCTTTTTGCGACAACACTTGCAAGCCTTCCGAGACGAAGGTCTGTTCCATCTATTACGGTTACCATTTCCTTCACCTCAGAACTCTGACTTTTTTACCCTCGGGGTTGTTCTTTACGAGGTCTTCAATTGTCATACAGTTTCCGTTTGCATCTTTTATTTTTGTTGCAGCGGAGTCACTGAAATTCAGTGCGGCGACACTGACACCAGCTTCCAGAATGCCACTTCCAAGAACCTTACCAGGCACAATAACAGTTTCACCGTCACGGGCATATCTGTTTATTTTGCTCAGGTTAACTTCTGCGAAGTTGTTGCTGGGGGTTTCCAGTCTCTTTGCAATCTCACGCCATACGCCTGCTTCATTTGTCCTTGATGCTTCCTTAAGCATTGAAACCAGAGCACTATAGCGCGGATTTGTCTTTGCAGCTCTCTTCATTTTTAGATCGCTCCAGAAATATTGGCTAATACATCCACCAGACTTTCGGATTTACCTTTCAGATTGGAAAGTCCTCTTATGATAATCTCTTTTACATCCATCGAACCGTCGCTTTCCACGACAAAGATGAACTTTGAAGTGTCAGGTTCTATGTGAATTGCAGACTTTTCAATTCCGCTTGCCATACATGCTTTTACACAGAGCCTGCACATAGTGCAGAATTCAGGCATTCCGTCGATTACTTCAACGGACTTCTTGCTCAGCTTAAGAACATTGCGCGGGCATTGCTCAACACAGGCACCACAGGCATCGCAATTGTCATCAATAGTGATAACAGGATATGCTTTGTAGCCGCAGGCGAGTGTTGGCTGCCATTTTGCATGTGCAAGACCGGTGTTTAACTCCGCATGAGCTTCCAGAACCACTTTCTGTCCCTCTTCCAGTTTTACAATAGGAATATCGGGACTTACCGGTGATGCTTCCGGATTCTGTGCAAGTAAATCACTGGATTTGACCAGACATGGACCTTCGACACTGAGTGTATATATTGATTCACATACTGAGCACCCCTTGCCTTCGCAGGAGCACTCGGACTTCTGTTTGTATTCTGAAAGGTTTGTCCTGAGCGGGATAAGACCTAAGCGATGTGTAAGGATCTCATCAAAGAGTGCACTGTTATTATCATATATCATCACATCTTCGATTGCCAGTTTTGGCACCTCACCAATCATCGTCCTGCGGAAAGAATTTGCAAATCCCGAATTTGTATCGGAAATAACAAATTTTGCCACACAGCTCTCAAGTCTGCTGAATGCAATATCCATCAATCAGACTCTCCTTCCCCTTCTTCCACCCTTAGCACGGATGCTGTCGTGTGGAACGGGCGTTACATCCTCAATACGTCCAATACGGACACCTGCACGGGCAAGTGCACGAATTGCGGCCTGTGCTCCGGGACCAGGACTACGCTGTTTTCCCCTGCCCGGTGCACGCACCTTTACATGAAGACCGACAAAACCCTTGTCTCTTACTGCCTGGGCTATGTTCTGAGCCATCTGCATTGCGGCATATGGGGAACTTTCATTGCGTGCCTGCTTAACAACCATTCCACCGCTTGACTTTGTTACAGTCTCTGCGCCGGAAAGATCTGTGACTGTTATCACAGTGTTGTTAAATGAAGCATAGATATGAGCAACGCCCCATCTATCGTCTGCCATTATGTCCTGCCTCCTGAAATGATACGACCAAGCTCAGGATGAGCTTCGTTATTCAACGGAGATGTGCCGTAATATTGAATTGAAGACTCTTCGGATTTTCTTACGCGGTATCCGGGAATACTTACCTTTCTTCCCTCTACCGAGATATGTCCGTGTGTAATAAGCTGACGTGCCTGCTTTGGTGAGCGTGCAAGTCCCTTTCTGTACACAAGAGTCTGAAGACGGCGTTCAAGCTCTGTCTCAGTCTTCATTGCGAGAACGTCACCGACGCCCGCATTGTCTCCCAGAAGTCCGTAACGTGCAAGATGACCAAGAAGCTCTTCTTCTTTTCTTGCTAAAAGAACGTCATTTGCTGACGTTGACTTTAAAGCGAGAAGATCTCTTGCTCCACGGCGGTAACGTCTGAGCGTACTCTGGGCTTTCCAAAGTTCCCTTTTGTTACGGAGACCAAACTCAATTACGAGGCGGTTCTCCTCTTCAATACGGGACTTTTCGAAACGCCTTTTTGGCGTTTCATATGATTTGTGATTTTTACCCGGATATACCATTTATACCACCGTTCACTTCTTCTTCCTGCTGACGCCGACTGTACTTCCGCGTCTGCCTGTGGACTTGGTGCGCTGACCACGTACTTTCTGGCCTGTTTCGTGGCGTATACCACGGTAACATCGGATCTTCCTCATGCGGTTGATATCTTCATCAATCGCCATGCTGAGATCTGAACCAAGTAGCTGTTTTGCTTCACCTGTGTAAACATCCATCTGACGGTTAAGCATCCAGGCAGGAACACTGTCTTTGTATGTCGCAATGAAATCGCGTATACGCTGGACAGGTTCTTCGTCAAGGAAACCGAGTGTTGCACGGGGATCCACACCAGCCATCTTCGCGATGATTACAGCGGTGTGCATTCCTATACCCGGAAGTCCTGTCAGAGCAATCTGGACTGCTTTAGTACCGTCAAGATCGGCGTTTTCAATCCTAACAAAGTATTTAATCTCTTTTTCTTCCATTCAATAGCCTCACAGTGAGATTTGCTCAGAAGCGTTGAGGAGGGGATTTGAACCCCTGAGTCCCAAGGGACACGGGGTTAGCAACCCCGCGCCATGCCTGGCTTGGCGACCTCAACAGAGTAATCTCGCATCTTTCGACACTCGCAACACCAATGATTGTGTTGCTCCATGAATGTTGCTTATATAGATAAGCAGGAATGGATATTAAGGGTTGTGGTTTGGGAGTATATTTCTCCATGTTGGAAATTAAAAAGAATTGATAATACCGGTTGTTTTTTTTATGCAGGCTGTTTTTTTATTTTTTTAACAATCCACATGCCTGATATTCCACATATGTATTGGCTCTCATAATTTATTTATCATCTGCCTGATGTCAGGAATATTTTTCCGGATTAAATTTTTTGAAACAAGTCCCGAGACAACAACAGGAAGTGATATAGTTGCGTCACAGAAGCACTGGACATTGCAGCAGTCAGTCGTCTCCTTTCCCCAGCTGATAGCTTCCTCAAATGTACATCCCGAAAGACCTCCCCAGTGTGGCGAATCGGTTGTATATTGTATAGCATAATGATGTCCTTTTTTTCCGGCGTTGTGAATAGATGCAACAACCTGTGTCTGCTGGATGAAATTCTTTGGAACGCCGCCGCCGATATATATAACACCAGTTCTCTCAGAAGATTCCACAATCTTTGTTATTTCGTCGACATCAGCAATCTGGTCAACCGAGATATCAACACCCTTTCTTCTTGCCATTAAAAGACCGATTCCAATTGATGAATCACACAGCGCAGGAATAAAAACAGGAACACCCGCATCCGCACATGCAGATAAAACCGATCTGCCTTTCGGATTTTTATCCTTCACCCACTTACCAAGCCTTTCTGTGAAATCCCCCGAAGAACAGTTATAAGGAGAAATCTCTTCCGCAAATCCGGATATTGCAGAGTCCACATCCCTAAACTGCTCCTCATAGGCAAAGACATCATATATCCTGTCTATCCCTTTTGAGAAAAGTTCGGCGTCATCGACATGATGGTACCCCCTGTAATGATGAACATTAAGATGCTCACATGCATCATGAAACATATTTGCACCTGTTGATACAATTACATCCACATATCGTCTTTTTACAAGTTCGCGGATCACTTCCTGCATCCCTGCAGGAATCATCGCACCTGAAAGACCCAGCATTATAGTACAGGAATCATC
>NZ_JBSREC010000065.1:0-9269 GCF_055145805.1 Methanomicrobium sp.
AAGAATACAGCATAAATACATTTTTTGTAAGTTCGGTCAGAGAGGAAATGGCCGAGAATCGTCATCTCTTTGCACAGAATGAAGAGGATTATAAGTTTTTGCATGCATGCCTTGAACTTTCCGGAAAAGAAAATACGAAATCACTTGTCATGTGGATTTGCAAAAATCTGGGCGGTTTTGATGTTGAAATCCCGCCGCTGCATTATCCGCCCACTGAAGGATTTTATCACCCGTCCCTGCCTGAAAACTATGATTTTAAAGCTCAATTAAAGAGAATTGACCCGGAAAAACCAACCGTTGGAATTCTTATTCACCAGTTTTTTTACATCAGGAGAAATCTTCTTGCAGTTGATGCACTGATAAAGGCTGTTGAAGAGAGAGGTATGAATGTTCTGCCTTTTTTCCTTGTAACAAGCCCTAATGAAGTCACAGGTGCAATTGGTATCAGAAAATTCATTGAAACTTACCTGATAAAAGACGATGTCGCCATAATAGATGTATTAATTCTTAATATGTCATTTTCACAGCTTTCTTTATCAGATCCAAATGACGGTACAAAAACAGATCCTGTCTACAACTTTTTCTGCGACTTAAATGTACCACTTCTTCAGACGATAACGATGTACAGGTCATATGAGCAGTGGATAAATGATGATCAGGGATTATCGGCAATGGAGATCTCATCAGGAATCATCTGGCCGGAGTTTGACGGACAGATAATTGCAATCCCTCTCGGCACAACAGGTGAATATGAAGGCAGAAAAAATGTTGCAATTCCTATACCTGGACGCCCCGAAAGAATTGCAGAGATGGCAAAACGCTGGTCAGAACTAAAAAGAGTACCTGTAAAGGACAGAAAAGTTGTAATTTTCCTCTACCAGTATACCGGAGATATGGATGCTCTCGGTGATGCCGGCGGACTAGACACTCCGCAGAGTGTCATTGAAATTCTTCATCACTTAAAAGATGAAGGCTATTTTGTAGAAAATATTCCTGAAGATGGAAATGCTCTTATCTATGAGATGATTGCGGGTCTTACAAACGACACCCGCTGGATGACAAAGGAGCAGATGAAGGAAAGGTCGGCAGGCTTTGTCAGCGCTGATTTATACAGGCAGTGGTTTTTGAAAATCCCTCAAAAGAACCAGAAAAAAATATCCGAAGACTGGGGTGAAGCACCAGGAGAGCTTTTTGAATATGAAGGAGAGCTTTGCATCCCCGGTGTTGTCAAGGGGAATATATTCATCGGAATTCAGCCGCCAAGGGGTCATTTTGAGCAGATAGAAACTATGATTCACTCAACAGATCTTGTAATGCCCCATCATTATCTAGCATATTACCGATGGATAAAAAATGTGTTCGGCGCACATGCGGTAATTCATATGGGAACACACGGAACTCTTGAATGGCTACCCGGAAAGGGAAATGCAATGTCAGAGGAATGTTATCCTGATCTGATTCTTGAGGATATGCCTCACCTTTATCCTTACATCATAAACGATCCCGGCGAGGGAATGGAGGCAAAAAGAAGAAGCTGGGCCGTTGCTCTTGACTACAACACTCCGGCAATGATGCGTGCCGAAGGATATGGAGAGCTATCCAAACTTGACACAATTCTTCAGGAATATCTGCGTGCAAGGCGCGGCGGTGAAGCAAAAAAGGCCGAAAACCTGATTGAAGAGGCACGTGACATTGTAATAGACAAAAATCTCACAAAGGATCTTGGCCTTTCGGCTGAACCCGTATGTGAAGAAATTGCAGAAAAGGCTGAACGGCTTTATGATTATATCTGTGAACTTCGTGACGCCACAATAAAAGACGGCCTGCACATCTATGGACAACCACCCGCCGGCAACCGCTTTTTAGAGATGATTTATGCACTGACAAGGCTTGAGAACGGCATTGTTCCTTCTCTTAGGGAAAGCATTGCAAAGGCAATGTCTTTGTCACTTCGGGATCTGATGGAAAGTCCGTCTGAGTTCAATGAAACCAAAGGTCAGACAAACGGCGCCCTTATTGATCTGATTGACGCTTCCTCCACAGATCTGATTCTTAAAATGGCTGAGTGTGGCTATAATTGCGAAGAAGTGCTTGAACTGATAATTGCTGAATATGGTCCTGATAATAATGATCTTGAAACCTGTGCGGCATATATCTGTGATGAACTCGTCAAAAACCTGAATCTGACAACTGATGAAATGACAAACCTGATTCTCGGGCTTGATGCAGGATATGTTCCACCAGGAGGCTCGGGTGATCCAACCCGCGGAAACGCACATCTTCTTCCGACAGGCAAAAACTGCTACTCAATAGACCCTGCATGCATCCCGACGCCTTCGGCATGGAAGACCGGAAAAGAGCTTGCAGATCAGATGGTTGAGCGCTACATCGAAGAGAAAGGCGAATACCCGCAAAAGGTGGGAATTGTTGTCTGGGCAACAGATACAATGAGAACAGGCGGAGATGACATTGCATATATTCTGTGGCTTATGGGACTTCGGCCTGTATGGTCGGACCGTGGCGGTGCCGTAACAGGTCTTGAGGTAATTCCGGCAGGTGAGTTAAACCGGCCTCGTATAGATGCTTCTTTGCGAATCAGCGGCATGTTTCGTGATTCTTTCCCAAACCTTGTTAATATGATCGATGAGGGGGTTGAAACAATTGCTTCTTTGGATGAAACAGATGATGTCAACTTCCTTTCAGCCCATTTAAAAGAAGATTTGCTTGAGAGGATTAAAGAGGGCTTTCCAGAAGATGAAGCTCGCGAGATGGCGCTTATACGGATATTTGGCGACCCTCCGGGACAGCATGGTGTAGGAGTGTGTGATGTTGTACATGCATCGGCATGGAAGGACAGAAAGGATTTGGCTGACGTTTTCACAAACTGGGGAGCACATGCGTACGGGAGAAAGTTCAGGGGTGAAAAATTCCCTGAACTCTTTAAAAAACAGTTTGGCAGTCTTGATGCAACCGTAAAAAACCGCGTTTCACGTGAATGGGATATTCTTGAGACCGATGATGATTATGCTGTCCTTGGAGGAATGAATGCGTGTGTCAAGGCATATGGCAATAAAGACCCCGTATCAGTAATAGGCGAGGCATCAGATCCCAAAAACATAAAGACAAAACTTCTTGATGAAGAGATAAGGTTTATTTTTAGAAGCCGCGTTCTAAATCCACGCTGGATTGAAGGATTAAAACCGCACGGGTTTAGAGGAGTTCAGGAAATTGTCACAACCGTTGAATATGCCTTTGGCTGGGATGTCACATCAGATGCATTAGACGACTGGGAATACCAGGCGGCGGCAGAACATTTTCTTTTTAATCCTGAAAACAGGCAGTGGATAGAGGATAATAATCCATATGCTCTTCACAGCATCTCAGGAAGGCTTCTTGAGGCAAAGGATCGTGGTTTTTGGGATGCTGATGAAGAGACAATCCGAAAACTTCAGGAGATTTATCTTGAGTCCGAAGATTTCCTTGAAAGAACGGGCGAGGACTGATGACTGCTATTGAAACTACAGAGCTGACAAAAAAATTTGGAAGTCTGTGTGCAGTTGACAGTTTAAACCTTAAAGTGGATGGAGAGATCTTTGGCCTTTTAGGTCCGAACGGCTCCGGAAAAACAACAACCGTCCTTATGCTTACAACCCTCATCAGACAGACAAGGGGTAGTGCCAGCGTATGCGGCTATGATACCTTAAAAGAGCCTGATAAGGTAAGAGGCTGCCTCAGTTATGTCCCGCAGGACATGGCGGTTGACACAAATCTTACAGGACGTGAGAATATGCTCATCTTTGCCCGCCTTTACGGGATTGATAACCCAAAAGACAAGGTGGATGAGCTTCTTGGAATAATGGATCTTTCGGGGCGTGCGGATGATCTTGCAAAAACCTACTCCGGCGGTATGGAATTAAGGGAGATTTGATAAACCTTTGGGGGCAGAAGAGGTTTTTGATAGGTTCAGGGAGATCTGGCTTTGGAGTATATATCTCTGATTTTTGTTCTATTTTTTATGAATTATATTGAATAAATATGCCTGCTCGTTTTTACGTATTCAATCGTTACACGATTTTATTAAATATTAACATTTAATCTTAATAAATATTATTTTATAATATTTAATGCTAATAAATTTTATAAAATTATTGAATGGATAATATGAATAATAAAAACACAACTTCACGAATTTACATACTTGCATCGATTCCCTGTCAGGGAAAGACAACGACTGCTCTTCTTTTGGAGAAATATTTTCGAGAACGGAATCTGAAAGTTGCCTGTCTTCAGATGGACAAAGGCTATTTTGATGTACATTCCTACATTGAAAATGACTGCTACCACTATACAATTCCTCTTGAAGCAACAAAGACCTGGGAGGATTTTGAACGATGTATTCCTGCCGGCTTTGATGTTTACCTGCTGGAAATTACTTTTGCATACTCTCCCAAAGGAATGGCGTATATCGATCTTTTCAATAATGTGAATGAGGTGATTTCTCATTATTTGAAAGACGAATGGCAAAAATCAGCTAAAAACGCTGTTTTGGATTGCATGCGTAATCATTATATGATTATAGATGGAGAGAGCGAGGATTCTTTGATGGTTTTATGGGATTTATTTCATAAAAGAAATGTAAAGATTGTATATACCAAGTCTCCAGTTGAACTTGAAGGACCTTACGTTAATGCCGAATTTGAATTAGTGAATCCTGAAGAGTTTGTTTACGAAGAGATAAAGCCTCAATATCAATTTCCGTACGGCACGAAAAAAGCGATCGCAGTTGGGGCATTTCCTGCCGAATACTGGGATATTTTTCCTGATCTGAAATGGTTTGGTTTTGATTATGCGGGCTTTATGGAAAGATTCAGGAAGGAGGATTACGATCTTGCCGTAATCGGAAAGTGTATGAATAAAAATCTAAAATTTTATGACAGGCCAAAAAATTGTGAAGTGGTCTGCTACCAGCCGTCGGTCTACATCAATTTTTCTGCAGATTACAAACTTAAAACTCAAAAGGATGATTTTATGGAAGTTTTTAAGAGAATAAAATCAAAAAAGCCCGGAAGTCCTATCGGAAGCGACGAAGGAATGTTTGGATCTTACAACAATAAATACTGGACCTACAGGACACATCCTGACTTTGATATAATAAAAAAGGAAGGTAATATTGTTTTTTGCAACGGCTGGATTCTTCCCCAATATTTAATCCGTGACGGATTTTTGGAGGTGGAGTGATATGGGCAATCCCCCGCCGACTCCTCCTGTTGTGACACTCGTTAATCCTTCAGGTTCTGATATCTGTGATCCTGTCGGTACTATGCGGACGTTCACAGCATCATGTGATCAGCCTGCAATAATGAAAATTTATCTTGGTGTTTCTCTTTTATTTGAGACTAGTTCTACTGTCCAACAGATTTCATACGCTTTTCAGAGTGCACCTGTGGGTAGTCACGTAGTCCGGGTGGTTGCAGAGAATGCCAATGGATCCGGGGAAAATTATTGGAACTGGAATGTCCTGTCAACACCGCCTGTTGTAACACGGGTTGATCCAGGGGAACAGGAAATTACTGATCTTATAAATACAATGCGTCGATTTGAAGCAAGTGTTGATCAAAATGCTTTAATGAAAGTATATATTGATGATTTTTTAGTATGTGAGTCTGAATATTTTGTCAGGAATATCTCATGTACATTTAATAATACAATATTAGGGAATTTTGTTGTAAAAATTACTGCAGATAACACAAATGGTAGTGGAGAAACTACATGGAACTGGCATATCCGCTCCGCTGATTCACCTGTTGTAACACTTATCAAGCCGGTCTCTGAAGACATTACTGATCAGATTGGCAGTCCCAGGACTTTTATAGCAAGTGCCAACCAGCCGGCATATTTGGAATTTGCTTTTAATGGCTTGCCGGTATGTAAGAAGCGTGTTATATGGGAAAACTATCCTTGTTCATTTAAATTTGCAAGCAGATCTGCAGGAGATCATAAGGTTGAAGTTACTGCTGTTAATGCAAATGGAAGAGATAAAAAACATTGGAACTGGCATCTTACCAATCCAACATCATGCATCGAAAATGATTTACAATGTAAAGGGTATGATTTATACAAGTGCATAAATGGTCAGTGGACCGTTTACGAATCAAATTCACCTCAGTGCGGATGGAGTGATCCTTTAACTCTTCGAAAAATCCAACATTATGTGGATTTATTCTGTCATCCAACATCTCCTAAGGCAGCTGCTGTTAGCGTTTCTACCGATCCTTTTCATTCAGTTTCAATTGAAACCTATGATTTTAAGTCGTATACATATTCGGGGACAGTGAAATATAAAGCAGATCGGATTTATAGAAACATTGAAGTTGAACCGTTTGTTTACCAGTTGTATTTGTTTGCAGGTGATCCCTACTGCTCTTCAGTACCGATAACGGCAGAAAATATTGGTGTAAATATATCAAATGTTAAACCATCGGTTAATAATCTGGTAAATAATTCCGGATATAATGTTGAGGCAAAGCCAATCAAGGATATTGTTAAACCTGTTTCCGAAATCCAAAAAATTACAGGGATTCATCCTGATACTCAGGGTTATATTTTAAAAATCAGTGTTCTGGTAAACTGGTATGAATTGATGGTAGCTTTTCCTGATGCTGAATTTTCGGTCGAATTTGATCTTCAATATACAATCACAATGAGGCACTCTGAACCCCAGGTAAATACATTTGTCCGCCACTGGGCATATTCAGGAAACGATAATCCTTTAATTCAATTAATGATGATGCTTGCTGGATTTTGTAATACACTTGAAACAATTCCGGCTACAGCAAACTGGGGTTCTGCTGATGTGGTGTCGGTGGGATTAAGTGGTGCGCAAAATGCAGGCGGTCTGTTAAGAGAACCGTCACAATATCAGGATATATATGGGATCAACTGGCCGTATGGATATGGGGATGTTCAATAGTTCTTTCAGAGAATGAGAATGGGATTGTATCAATGAAAGAAAAAAATGTAATCTCAATTATTGCAATTGTGTTCATCACAGCCGGTGGAATATTAATCTGGGCGTCCGCTTGTGCAGGTGTTCTCCCGGGGAACTATTTTCTTCTTGAGATTGGTGGAAAATACGACTCCATGTACCCTTCAATCAGCCCTGACGGAGGAGAGATCGCTTATGTCGCCTATTCCTATCGTGAACCTGATTCGTCTGATCTCTGGATAGTGAATACCCGGACGTGGAATACACGGAGGCTGACCTCTTTGGAAGATGTCCCCTTTCGCCCTTATTGGAATCCATCAGGAGAAACCATCGTGTTTTTAGCCGGAAGGGATCTCTGGACGATCGAGAGAAACGGTAAGAACCTCACCAGGCTCACGGATAGTAAGTCTTTGGCTCTTTGTCGGGGCTGGAGTCCCGACGGGAGACGGATTGCCTATATCCAGAATAGCTCTCTTAGGGTGATAGATGCCGATGGCGGGAACAGTAAAATTGTTGTTGACGGATGTCATTTTGATGTTTTTCCATCGTGGAGTCCTGATAGCAGGAGGATTGTCGTTTCATGTCCTTCACGCCGAACCACTACTGTAAACGGCACTCTTATTTCTGAAAATAATTCCCGTGCAGGGCTGTTGATTATCGATATCGAGAATGAGTCTGAGACCCTGATTGAAGTTGAAGACTGTAGCCTGCCGTCGTGGAGTCCGGCTGGAGATTGGATTGCATATGCATCGACTGACGGCATATGGACGGTTCGCCCTGATGGTTCCGGCAATTATAAAATCAGCGATGATCGCGTATATTTTTCCGAAAATCCCAGATGGGATTCAACCGGCGGGAGATTAGTATATCTCACAACTGACGGCAGGATGATAAAGACAGTGAACTCTGACGGAACCGGGGAGCGTAATGCAGTGCCGGTTTTGGACAGCATCTCCTTCACCATGAGCAGTGATGGACATGTTGCATACAGCCCCATGTGCACCGTCCGGTTGTCACCTGTGGACGGTATCGACTGGTGTAAACTTTTTTCCACAATTCTGGATTTAATCAGGCTGAAAAATATGCAGGAAAGATGTATTGAGAGCATCAGTGAATATCGTGATACATATGATAATACTGTGAGAGTCACATTGCCGGAGATAGTGTATTCCTCTCCTGAGGGACGTGTTGTTAATGATACTGTAGGTTCGGACAGAATATTCACTGTCGTCTCAGGTTCTCCTTCGACAATGAGGTTTTCACTTGATTCTGACGAACAGGTTTATTTGAGCGATACCGGTGTCCTGCAGGATTCGTTCATTTTTGAAAATGTCTCTCCCGGTACGCATATGGTAATTGCATCTGTTTTTGGTGCGGATAATACGACAACCGGAACAGCAATTCGTTCATGGACATGGAATGTCTTATCCTGGGAAGAAAATAGGAGTTAATGAAATTACTAGAAAATTGGAGTTTTAAGAATGAAAATCAGAATATTATTATCTCTCTTAATCTATGGGATTTTTTGTCTTTTTAGGATAGAATATTTGTGGAGAAATCATGTTCAATTTTTGTGATTTGGGAAATATTTTAAGGTCTATTTCCGGTTATATTATAAATCCTGTGGTAACATATGAAAAAAATAGAAATAAGGGTTATTCTCATGCAGTAGCAATATTTGTAATTCTTTATAGTGTCATTTGGTTTCTTTCGAAATCTTTGCTACTAATTAATGATATTTTATGCGGACGAACAATTGATTTGGACTTATTATCGCTGCAATTTATGTTATACCTGGCTCTATATGTCTCTATTGAGATTCTGGTTGTTGTATTTGTAATCTATTCTGTATCTAAATTTGAAAATAAAAATGTAAATTTTGTTAATTCTTTTAAAATTACATTTATAAGATGTGCCTTTTTTATCTTTATATTGGGATTATATTCTGTAATAAATGCAGTGTTGAATTTATTGAATATAAATTATGGCATTTCCGGCCTGGTAGATTTTGTTATTTATCTACTTTTTATTCTCGCAAACCTTTTTTTTATCCGGGTCTCAGCCGAAGGGATAAGGACATTGAATGGTCTTTCCAGAGTTAAATCATATTTAATCGCCATGATTTCTATTTTGGCAGCAAATGCGGCAATATATATTAATGCCTTCTGGCTTGAGGGTATATTATTGGCATAGGGGTGTGAAGTTTTGGTATTCAGAACATCAGATTTTTTCGAGGATTTGGAAGCATTATTCATATGGTCAAATTTTGTTGATTGTGAAGAGG
>NZ_JBSREC010000066.1:0-19153 GCF_055145805.1 Methanomicrobium sp.
ACAGACTGCGTCAGCTTTTTCCATTATTTCATAGAAATCGACTTCTTTTTCCTGTATGAGTTCAATGTTGAGATCTGAACGCCTGAGAACAATGACTTTTTCAACGCTTGGTGCATTTGTGACTGCCTCATCAACGATTGATTTAAGCATTATAGCTTTTCCACGCCTGTAGCTCACATCTGCTGTTATGACTATTTTTGCCTTTGAATCACGTATGCGGCTGTTTAATGCATCTGCACCGAATCCGCCGTAGACTATTGTATGTACAGCACCGATTCTCGCACATCCGAGGATTGCCACTACATGTTCCGGAACAAACGGCATGTAAAGGCAGACTGTGTCGCCTTTTTTAACACCGAGGTCTTTTAAGGCATTTGCAAAACGCATAACCTGAGCATGAAGCTGGCGGTATGTAAGCACACGCTCCTGGAGATCGTTCTCTGCTCTCCAGATAAGGGCGACTTTGTTTCTCTTATCGCCGTTAACGTGTCTGTCAAGGCAGTTACTGGTAATGTTGAGCTTTGCACCGGTGAACCATTTTGCATACGGGTGGTTCCATTCGAGAACATTTTCCCAGGGCTCTATCCATTCAAGTTCATTTGCTATCTCATTCCAGAATCTTTCGGGATCATCCAGAAATCTCTTGTAGGCCGGATCATATTCTCCTATCAGGGAGTTTTCGCGGTATGAGTATTCCGGTAGGTAAGATTTTGTATCCAGTTTTACATCGTAATTTTCACTCATTGTTTTCTCCTTAATGATTAATCATGTAGAATTAACCGGTTGCTCTCTTCTAACTGGCATTTATTTATGCAGAAGAGATGTCAATGCAGTGCAGACAATCAAATTTCTGTATCCAATACTTATAAATCTAATTTATGCACAACATGTATGCAGTGCATAATAAATATCTGATAAAAATGAGGTGGCGATAATATGCAGGGTGAATTCCTCGAAACAATTAAAATAAAAGAGCTTTTGAAAAATTATCCGAGGGGTATGAACATAACAGAGATTTCTAATGCACTGCATATGCACAGAAATACCTGTGCAAAATATCTTGATATGCTAAGGCTGAAAGGGGATATCGACAGAAAACAGAGCGGCACTGCGAAGAACTACTTTCTTGTGCAGCGTATGCCTCTCTCTGCTCTTATCAGGTTCACACCCGGTCCGGTAATTATTCTTGATTCAAGAAAAGAGATATCGATGGTGAACAAACCGGCTCTGAGTTTGTTTAAATGCCCTCTTGATTTCATGTACGGCGAAAAGATACAAAATCTTCCGTATCAGCTTTTTAAGGAGAGTATTATCGAGGATTTCATTCATAAAGCCATTCAGGGGATAAGCTCTGTAACGGAGAGGGAGACATACATTCTTGGAAAAAAGTATAATCTCCGCCTGCATTTTATTCCGGTAATATTTGACGCAGGCAAGGAAGGCTGTGCACTGGTAATATATGACGATACGGAATTTACTGAAAATTCAGAGAAGCTGAATATATGCCGGAGGCAGTATGAGGCGGTAACAAGCGACCAGACGGAGTTTATCGTGCATACTGATGCAGAAAATATAATTGTGTTTGTAAATGACGCCTATTGCAGGTACCTTGGCAGAAACTTTGAGAGGCTTTGTGGCCTGAGATTTATCGCGATGTTTCAGTCTGATGAGAAGGAGAGGGTGCAGGACATATTGTCCTCTTTAAATCCAGAAAATCCTTCCGGGACTCTGGATGTAAAATCAATCCATAAAGACGGAGGTATAGGTTTTGAACACTGGACATTCAGGGCGATATTTAAGGACAATAAGGATATTGCAGGTTACCATGCAATCGGGAGTAATACAACTGATCTTAAAAAGAGTGAGGGGCAGTTAAGACAGTATTATGACAATTTAGAGAGGCTTATTCAGGAGAGGACAAAGGAACTTCAGGACGTGAACAAGAGGCTTTTAGGTGTGATTTCAGAGAAGGAAGAGCTTGAGAAGGAACTTTTATTCACACAGTTTGCTTTTGATCATGCTTCTGATTCAATAATACTCTTCGATGAGACGGGAGCGGTTTACAAAGCCAACCGGACTGCAGATGAGCTTTTAGGGTATTCACCTGGGGAGATGAAAGCCAGAACGGCATTTGATATAAATCCCTCAATATCAAAGGATGAATGGAGAAATATGTGGGCAGAGGCATATCATGGCAAAAAAGAGAGGACAATATCAATACATGCAAAAAAACACGGGAAAGTGTTTGACGTTGATGTTTCCAGAACATTTGTTATGTTTTCGGGCAGGATGTACTTCTGCTCTATTGCAAGGGAGATTTGAGTTGGGGGGATCTTTTAAAAAAGGTTGTTAATCTGGTTTCCAAATTTTATATTTTTGTTTTATTGCCTTTTTTAGATGGTTTTGTATGGTTAAAAGAAAAGGGCATGTATGGTTTGCTTATGCAAATAAATAATAATTCAATTTATTAGCTAAATACTTATTTAACTAATTTTATCGATAAATTCTTTAGATTTTTGCAATCCCAATAAAGTCAACAAATAACCTGTTTTGTTATCCCCTTCTACTGCTCTCTCTGCCCATAATTGTTTTAATGCTTTGGAGACCCCACTTGGCGATCTTCTGTCCAATGCAATGACAATATCTTTTTGGTGCAGGGGGCGGTTACTATTATAGCTATTATATAGTATAATCAAAATCTCATCTTTTGTTTTCAACTCTGAATTTAGAACTAATGGTCTTCCCATTATTGTTTCAATTGATGGGACAATTTGCCTTTGGATATTTTCGATTATAACTCTTGCTTCATTCATGGAAGAATTTGTAGATAACCTTACTAATTCGGTCATTATCCATTGAGTGCCATGATAGATCATCTCTAGATCAAAGATTGTTGGATCAATCCCGTTTTTATGGATGATACTTCGTTTATTGCGTAGGGTATAAATTGATCTTGAAATTCTACATATGGCTAAACGTGAATCTGGTGGGATATTGCTAATATTTTGATTTTCATATGTTGTTTTCAGAGCAAAGTCAACATTTTTAACTGATTTATCCCATTCCTGTCTTGTTGGATCTAGAACTTGTAGTATTTGCACTATTGTTTCTACAAATTTTCCTACTGAGGATTTTTCAAGCTCATTTATACTTAATTCCTTTTGAATATTTAAGAAAAAAGTTACAAGATCAATTGCAATATCATTAGGAATTGAAAGATTTGTTAATATTTTTGTTATTTCATCATTAGTTGTCATGATGACAATCCGATTATAATTTTAGCAATATCTTCTTCTCCTCTTGTATTAACTTTCCAACCCGTGGGGGTCTCTTGGAAAACAATGTATTTTTTGTTCATACTTTTCAAATCACGATTTATATTTTCTGTTCTTATTCCGTACTCTTTGCATTTCTGAATAACTTCTTTTTTTGTGATACTAAAATCTCCTGTACTTGCAAGATTTTTAACGGCAAGTAAACTCGCAATAATTCGATGGCTGTTTGCAGCTCCTGACGATTTTCTAGTTAAAATATGTCCTGATTCTATATCTATCACTGCAGAAATATGATCTGTAGTTAAATCATGTTTCTCAAGAAAACAAGAGAATCGAACATTGTCTGTATCACAATTATCACTGTTTGGTTCTGGAGTATCTTTATTCACTGATGGTTTTGTTGATCCACCATTCACTTTGTTTACTGCTGTCTTGAGCAATATTTCAAAACATGCTTGTTGAAACTCTGGTTTACATTTATCGACAATATCCTGTATTTCTGGAATCTGTACTGATATCTCTTCAATCCAATTATTTTTAATCATTATTATCAACTGCCTTATTTGGTTTTTTTCAATCTAATTCAAATCAAAATTTGATGTATTTTATTTGTATTAGAATATTCATATGTGTATCTTTAATATTATATATAATTTGTGCAAAATTTGAATAAATTTTGGGGGTGAAAAAAATGGTGTGTTTGTTATATGAATTAAAAAGAACAAAAAAAATTATGATATTTTTGAATATAATTTTGTGTAACCCTTCCTTAAAATGTAAGTATTTCTAATTTAGTCAATTATTTTGGTGCAATTTTGACGGCTTATTCATTAATTAAGTCAAAATTTGCTTAATTTTGGGTATTTTTATTTCATTTGAGTTCTATTGAATTACTGTTTGATTGAATAAATAAATTCAATCTTGAAAGTAAATTGAACTTGGTATTTCATGTGTAAACCGATTTTTTTTATTTTATATTGATAAAAAAAGGATTTTTGGAGATGATTAATGCCGTAAACTGAAACACTCTCACTGAGGAATAATATTGACACAATATATATTGCATAAAAAACCTAAAAAAACCTATAATTATAGACAGGTATTAGATTTTTGAACAATAATGTTGATACAATTCTTAATCTTAAAAAAAACAATTATTTTGTAAAATAAAAAAAAACCAGAGATAAAAAATGTATACAAAACGCCGGTGCATAAAAATTAATTCCGATAAATCAGATGCCTCAAAAGAGGAATATGAACATGAGATGGTTGTCGAAGTTGCGGTTTCCATCTTTGTCAACGGAAGGCAGGCGGTAACAGCAATAGCAAGCCCCGGGATGCTAAAGGAGTATGCAACCGGCTTTCTCTTAACCGAAAGCGTGATCAAAAGTCCGGATGAGATTGAATCCATACATGTTGAAGGGAACAAAGTGAGTATAATCACCTTAAATCCCAGAAAAATATTGTTCTCAAAGAAAACCGTTCTCTCAGGCTGTGGCGGTACTGCAACTTTAATTGACTATTCAACTCTTCCTTCTGCACATGACGGAGGGATATTCACAGCAAAGAGGATACGGGATGCGGTATCTGTTATTAAATCCCGTGTTGAGGATGATAAAACCGGAGAAATTCATTTTGCCGGGCTTTTTAACTCTACAGATACTGTCGCAGTCGCCGGTGATATCGGGCGTGATAATGCACTTGACAAGGCCATCGGGTCAGCAGTTCTTAAAGAAATTCCCCTGACCGGATGCTTTGCGGCAGTGAGCGGGAGAATCTCATCTGAAATGATAAGAAAATGCCTTTATACTCAGATTCCTGTTATTGTTTCAGGAGGGGATGCAACCTCGCTTGCCTTTGATATTGCACTTGAAATGGATATGACTCTCATAGGCTCTGTGAATTCGCAGGATATGATTGTGTACACCGGTGATCACAGGATAAAATAGGAATAAAGTATTTTTTTAATAATCTCCTGAATAAAAGCTTTATTTTTAATTTAAACGACTTATGGCGGGAGATAACTTTTCGCGAAAAATAGTGTCAGCGTTACTCTTATACCCGCAAAAACCCCTTTTATTAATGTGATAAACGAGCCTCCCTTCAAAAAAATTCTATACTGGTGCCAGAAGTGCAATGTCCCCATGATAGGAAAAACCTGTACATGCGGCAGTGAGTTAAAAAAGATTAATCTGCTCATTCCCTATGAACTCAGGCCTGCCCTCTCAGCGGATGCGGCACTCATTAAAAACCTTATAGAAGAGCAGTTCGGGCCGGTTCGGTTATCTAAAGTACTTCTCCTGAATAAAACCGGAGGTGCTGACCGTACTGATCTTGTTATCATGAACGGGGAGAGGCTGGGCTGGCTTGTATTTGATCCGATTGAGCGAAAATACAGGTTTGATATTGCTGTTGAAGCACTCCCGTTTATCCTTGGTCAGGTGACAAAGGGCATAATCGATATCTATACACATACTGACTCTGCCAAAGCGAAGGGAAGAATTGGAGGGAAAAGACTGGAGCTTTTATCTCCGTTTTCGCCCGGAACATACATTATAAAATATAAAAGTAAATTTGGCACGGGAATTGTAAAAGAAGACAATAAAATAAAGATAAAAGAACTTGTTGAGGTAATTCCCCGGAATGTGCCAAATCCGGACTGGGACGTGGTCATTCAGAAGAACAGGAATTATCTCAAAAAAATTGAACACACCGCAGTCAGGGAGATAAAAAAGCATATGAATGACCGCCCTGTTGCAAATGTATCCTTCTCAGGCGGTAAGGACAGCAACGCAATACTGCTTCTGGCAAAAAAAGCCGGAATAACAAAAGCATTTTTTATTGATACCGGACTTGAATTTCCTGAGACAATTGACTTTATCCGCTCAAAAGATGTGGAGATTGTACAGAAGGGTGGAGATTTCTGGCAGGCTGTTGAAAGGGCAGGCCCTCCGGCAAAAGACAACCGCTGGTGCTGCAAGCTCTTAAAATTACATCCCTTGAAGGCATACCTCTCCGGTGTCGGCTCCTGTGTAACTGTGCAGGGCAACCGCTGGTATGAATCATGGAATCGTGCAAGTCTTGAAGAGATCAGTCAGAATCCGGCAAATCCTCTCCAGCTTAATATATCCCCTATCCGCAGCTGGAGGGCTCTTGAGGTATATCTCTATCTGTGGTGGCAGAAAGAGGAGATAAACCCGTTATATGACTTAGGTCTTGAGCGAATCGGATGCTATCTCTGTCCTGCAATGCTTGAGAGCGAGTATGAAGTTCTCCGCCGGCTGCACCCTGAATATGCAGAACGCTGGGATAATTTCATTGACATGTGGGCTGAGAAGAAAGGTCTGCCTGATGAGTATCTGAACTGGGGACTCTGGAGATGGAAGGGTCTGCCTCCTAAAATGAGGGAAATCTGCAAGGAAAAAGGAGTACTGGTCAATTATGACTACACCTTAAAGGCAGGGCCGGAGATAAAAAGAACCAAAAAAGCACCTGTTGTAAAAGAGGTGAGAACAGAGCCGGCCGCTGATAAAGCAACTGATTTTGGATATAACATATCAGCGATACGAAAGGACTTTCCCATTCTCGGCGATATCGTCTATCTGGACAATGCAGCGACCGGTTTTTCGCCCGAACCTGTTGTAAATGCCCTTGTGGATTTTGAGCACAATTACCGTGCGAATATCGGCCGCGGAGTACACCGGCTGACACAGATCTCATCTCAGAAATACTGGCATGCCCATGAGAAAGTGGCAAAGTTCATCGGCGGTGAAGCAGGCGTTACTGTCTTTACGAAGAATACAACCGAGGCCATAAATATGGTGGCAATGGGAATGTCATGGAAGCCCGGGGATCGGATTGTTACAACAGTCCTTGAACATCATTCAAATCTGCTGCCGTGGAGGGCTCTCTCTAAACAGGGTGTTGAAACTGATGTGATTGGACTTGATTCATCGTATTCTCCTGACCTTTCCGAGCTAAAAGAGGTTATCTGTCCGCAGACAAAGCTTGTTGCGATAACGTATGCATCAAATGTGCTCGGTGTTGTAACTCCTGTAAAAGAGATTGCAGAGATCTGTCATGAAAACGGCGTCATGCTCCTTGTTGACGGTGCACAGGCTGTTCCGCATATGCCTGTTAATGTATCCGATATCGGCTGCGACTTTTTTGTTTTTTCAGGTCATAAGATGCTCGGGCCGACGGGCACAGGTGTTCTCTGGATGAAAGAGGCATCTATTGAGCCGATATTCCTCGGCGGAGGAATGGTTGAGTCCGTCACCGGTAAGGGTTTTACAACAGAGAGTGATTACAAAAAGTATGAGGCCGGAACTCCTAATATATCAGGCGGAATCGCTCTCGGGGTTGCGGCTGACTACCTCTCAAAGATTGGAATGAATGCTGTCCGGGAACATGAAGAGACTTTGACAAAAAGGCTTATTGGGGGACTGAAGAAAATACCGGGTGTTTCTGTCTATGTTAACGAAAATCCAGAAAACCGAATTGGGGTGGTATCGTTTAATGTTGAAGGATTCCGTCCGCATGAAATCGCCCAGGAGCTTGACGAAAACGCGGATATAATGGTGCGTTCCGGATATCACTGCTGTCAGCCGTTAATGGAATATCTTGGACTAAAAGAAGGAACGGTTCGTGCAAGCATCGGCATGTACAACACTGAACATGAAATTGACCTTTTGGTAGCGTCAATTAAAGAGCTTGTGAATTAGAATTTAGGATTTAATTTTTTTTTTCGAAACTGTTTTTTTCTGATTTTAACAGGAATATCCGAATATTATCCGGGTATTCCAAAAATAGGGAATTATTATTCCTGATATAAATCCCTGAAAGATTATTTCAATAAACAAATTCAATATTTAAAATCAACAAAAATAAATTTGTTTAAGAACCATTTATATTTATTAAATTAGAACTTTGTCATTTTTTTGACAATTAATGAGGTGAATATTAATTTGAATGAAAATATAGTTAAAATTTTAGAGAATAATGCAGATCCGAATACAAAAATAAGGAATTACAGGGTGTTCCTATGAGTGATGAAAACCCGGTTTATCCTTTCTCTGCAATAGTCGGACAGGAAGATATGAAGGATGCACTTCTTGCAAATGTGGTAAATCCGTCAATTGGCGGAGTTTTAATCAAAGGTGAAAAAGGAACGGCAAAATCAACGGCTGTAAGGGCTGTTGCGGATCTTCTGCCTGACAGAAAAACAATCAAAAACTGTGTTTTTCACTGTGGTGCCGGACAGAAGAGATATCTCTGCCCGTCATGCAGGGCATTATCAGAATCCGGAAAGACTCCCGAATATGAAAATGTAAAAATGCGTGTTGTTGAACTTCCGCTTAGTGCAACAGAAGATCGTGTTGCAGGCACGCTTGACATCGAACAGGCAATTACCAAAGGCGAAAAGAAGTTTGAGCCCGGTGTTCTTGCAGCAGCCAACGGGAATATTCTCTATGTTGACGAAGTCAATCTCCTTGATGATCATATTGTGGATCTTCTGCTTGATGCAGCGGCAATGGGCACAAATTTTGTTGAAAGGGAGGGCATTTCCTACTCGCATCCATCCCGATTCATGCTTGTCGGAACAATGAATCCGGAGGAAGGAGATCTCCGTCCTCAGCTTTTAGACAGATTTGGCCTTTCTGTTAATGTTGAAGGTGAGAGAAGGACAGAAAGCCGGACGGAGATTGTAAAAAGACGTTTGGAGTTTGAGAAAAATCCGCATGATTTCTGTGATAAATATGAACCTCTTCAGCAGGATTTAAGAGAAAAAATAAAAACAGCCAAAAAAATTATAGGAGATATTGAACCCGATGATCTTCTGCTAAACACGGCTGTTCAAATATCTCTTCTTCTGAATGTGGACGGCCACAGATCGGATCTCACTCTTGTTAAAACTGCATGTGCATTTGCAGCACTTGATGAAAGAAATAGTGTGAACGGGGATGATCTGATAAAGGCAGCCGGGCTTGCGCTGCCGCACAGGATGAGAAAACTTCCTTTTGAAGATGCCATGCTTGAATTTGACAGGGTTGAGTCTTTAATCTTGGAGAGTTATAAAAATTGACTGATTACAAGCCGTATCCTTTCCCTGCAATAATAGGGAACAGTATTGCCAAAAAAGCGCTTCTGTGCGTTATTATAAATGAGGATATCAATGGGCTGCTTGTTACAGGCACAAGAGGTTCGGCCAAGTCTGTTCTTTTAAGATCTGCGAAAACTATTCTTGAAGATAAAAAAGTCGGAATAGTTCCTCTGAATACAACCGAAGACCGGCTTTTTGGTTCTATTGATATTGAAAAAGCAGTGACGCGGGGAGATATTGGAATATCCGCAGGGATTCTTGTTGAAAATAACTGTCAGATGATTGTTGCGGATGACATAAACCTGCTTGATGAAAAAATAGTTCACGGGATACTGAATACATCCGAAACCGGCAGCGTTATTATTGAAAGAGAGGGTTTTTCTAAAAATATAACGACGCATTACATATTTGCTGCGACAATGGATCCTGAGGAAGGCGAACTTTCACCACAAATGCTTGACAGATTTGATCTTTGTATTGATACTGATGTTATCAAAGATGAGGCGGACAGAGCAGAGTTAATCAGAAACTGCCTTGAATTTGAAAAAGACCCGGATAAATTCACTCTGAAATTTCAATCAGATATTGCAAAAATAAGGGTCAATATTGAAAATGCAAAGGAAAGGCTTCCTTATGTGCTGATTCCCGAGGCACTTTTGGAGATAATGTCGGAATTGTGCCTTGAGATGAATGTTTCCGGACAAAGAGGGGATATCGCACTTGCAAAGGTTTCAAAGACTCTGGCAGCAATGGATGGGAGGGATGATGTTGTCTTTGAGGATATCAAAGAGGCAGCGCTTATCACTCTTCAGCACAGAAGGAGAAATCCGCCGCCGCCTCAAAATGAGAGTCCTGAAAACCGATCCAAAGACCAAAATGAGGAGCGGGACGACGATGAAGATCACAGCAAAGCGGAAAATCCGGACAATAGCCCTGATAAAAAGCCGACGGGAAATCCCGGTATAAATACTGACATTCAAAGCGAAGATGAAAAAAATGGGGAGCCGGATGATAATAATTCAAGTCAGAATCTGCCTTCCTCTGAGCAGATATTTTCTGTAGGCTCAGTATTTGAGGTTATAGATTACCTGGATGAAAAGTCGGTCAAAAAGTCAAATAGGGATAAAAGCGGGAACAGAAGCAGTGTTATCAGTTATGATAGCAGGGGGAGGTATATCTCCTATAAAAATCTCAATAAAAAGAAGAATGATATTGCAATCTGCCCTTCCATAAGGGCGGCCGCACCTTTTCAGAGATTCAGGACAAAGGAGGGACTTGCAATAAATGTTAAAAAAAGTGATCTGCGTGAGAAGGTACGGGAAAAGAAAACCGGCAACACACTTCTGTTTCTGGTGGATGCAAGTGGTTCAATGGGTGCCGGAAAGAGAATGGTTTCTGTCAAAGGGGCAATTTTATCACTTCTTAATGATGCCTATCAGAAAAGGGATATGGTTGGCCTTATGGTTTTCAGGAAAAAAGAGGCGACTCTTCTTCTGCCTCCGACAAAGAGCTGTGATCTTGCATACAAAATGCTAAAAGAGATGCCAACCGGCGGGAGAACGCCTCTTTCAAGAGGTATTATTGAAGCAACAAAGCTTCTGACGCAGGGGCGGTACTCAAAAATGGGTGGATCCCGGTCAGTAATTATTCTTACTGACGGCAGGATAAATATTTCAGAGTCCGGTAAAAATCCTTATGAGGAGCTCAAAGAAACGGCAAAAAAAGCATCAGAGGAAGATGTACAGTTTGTAGTTGTTGATACAGAAGAAGGATTTCCAAGAATCGGCTTTGCAAAAAAACTTGCATTTGAACTTGGAGCAACATATTTTTGTATAGATTCTCTTAATAAAGCAAAGCTTAGAAATCTGGTGAAAGAGGCTGTTTATACCCGGGTATTATGATGAATCCAAAAGAACTGATGAATTTTTCCATATATGAATTCGATCTTTGTAAATTTGACAACAGCTGGGATAATGTCAGAAATCTTATAGATTTCCTTGATCTTAATGGTCTTGAACTTCTGGTGAATTTTGATCCTGTGCCTGATACAATTCCCCGGGATATTGTAAAGGCCGTCCATCTCCCGTCCTTTATGGGGTGGGTGAGGGTATGGGATGATGAAAAATTTATGGTTCCTGAAGAGATTGCAGATGAATCGGTAAAATATTTTTACGGCGGAAGAAGCCGTGATCAAATTGTTTCAAATTTTTGTGAATGCCTCACAAATGCCTCGTTATTAAATCCTGCCTATGGGGTTTTTCATGCAACATATACAGAAGTTGACTCGGCCTTTTCAACGGAGCAGTTATATTCAGACCGGGAGATCCTTTCTGCAACTGCCGTATTTCTGAATGAGGCTGCCTCATATTTTCCGGAAGGGGAACCTCCTTTTCCCATATATATTGAAAATTTATGGTATCCGGGACTTACATTCTTAAATTCCGATAATATTCTTGAGTTTATGGATCTGCTTGAATTTAAAAGATGGAAATTTCTTCTTGATACGGGCCATCTCATGAATGCAACAAAAGAATGCAATGATGAGGAAAAATCAATAGATAAAGTTATTGAATGCCTGGAAAAGCTCGATTCGGATATAATAAAAAATACGGACGGTATTCATCTTCAGCTTAGTACATCCGGAGATTATCAGAAAACTGCTACGGAGCCCGGATGTTATTCTGAAATAAGTTTCGATGAGAAATTCACTCATATTATGGGCCACCTTAAAAAAGTTGATGAGCACCGACCATTCTCATCCGAAAAATGCAGGGATATTGTTGAATTTGTTTCTCCAGGTTTTATAACTCATGAACTGCAGGCAAAAACAGCAGCAGAGATTGAAAGCATGTTTTCCCGGCAGATAAGTGTGTACAGAAAGAACGGGCTGAAAAAAAATGAAAATATATGATATACGGCGAAAGGAATTTTTTTGGATAAAAATTCAGTTCCTGCAACTGCAGAAAACTATTTAAGTTATATTATAAGTTCTCATTTTTTATGATATTAATCAATCAATAAAATTATGCTATAATTCTGTGATTTAGATAAATTATTGTAAATCTGGATTTATATTGACAGAATGTAAATAAAAAATTTTATGGATATATTTATAAGATACAAAAGTACATTGAAAGAGTGTATTTAAAATTAACTTATGAGGTTTGAATTATGAAAGGTCATGGTAATAAACTGGAAAGCCACGGTGCAGTGCTTGTGGTGGCAATGGGTACAACCAGAAAAGAGGGACGCGAGGTTGTAGTGAAGTGTATGGAGCTTGCAAAACAGGCTTATCCAAAGGCTGAAGTAGATTTTGCGTTTAACTATGAAGCAGTAAGGCTGGTCCTAAAGGAGGGTGGCGAAGAAGTACTAAGTCCTCTTGCAGCTATGACAAGGCTTCTTGACAAGGGCCATTCCCAGGTAGTTGTTCTTCCTATATATCTCACACCGGGAATGGGCTATCATGAATTATACAGAATAATTTCCTCATTAAATGATCTGGCAGGTGCTCATGGTGCTGTAGGATTTGACGGGATTTTGGTTGCAAGGCCTCTTCTAATGAGGACTGAAGATTATTTCGAGGTTGCAGAGGCTGTCAACGGAATTTATGGAAAGTCACTTTCTGATGATGAGGTACTCATACTTGTTGCACCTACATCTGAAGGCGGTGCTGATACATCACTCTGCCAGATGCAGATGGTCATGGATGATGTATGTCAGTCAGGAAAGGTTGTTATCGGAGGAGTCGGGGGCTATCCCGGAGTTGACAAGGTAGTCAGACGTCTGGGGCATATGAGTGCTAAAAAGGTGAGACTTGCACCATTCGCATTAGTCTCAGGAATTCATGCATCTCTTGAGATAGCAGGAGAAACCAATCCTGATTCATGGAAAAAGGCCCTGGAGTCCAAAGGATATGCTGTATCGGTTGATGAAAAAGCCCTTGGTGAATACGATGAAATTGTAAATATTTTTGCCGGAAGACTAAAGGATGCCGCAGGGTCACACGGATTTTTAAAGTAACCCTGAAAATAAATATTCAATCACATTTCTTTTTAAAATTAAACCAATATTGACAAATTCTCTAAAAAGATTTGACATTCTGTTTTCACTTACGCCTGTCTTTTAGAAAAATAAAGTTTACTAAAGACAAATTATTTTTAATTAGAAATATCAATACTGTTATCACAACAAGAGGTGTTCTGCTAAATTGACAAGTTATACTACAGATTCAAAAAAAGACCTTGAACTAATCTTTGAAACATCCGGTGGGGAAAAAATTTACAGATCGAAAAATTCGGTTGTCGTAAAACTTCCTCCTAACAGAAATTCAATTACAACATCATACATAAACGGCGGCTATCAGGAAAATCTCGAAGCAATTTTTAATCATGAGCCTAATCCGACAAGGGGGCACTGCGGTCATGACCTTGAAGGCGGCTGTGTTGAAGAATACATTAAAATCCAGTCAAAAAGGCTGGGCCTGAATCCTGAAAAGACAGCTGCAATGATGACAGCGGCAAAGATGAAGAACGCTGCCATAAGTACAAGGACTTTCAGGGATCTTGAGGTTACAGCGATAGTTACCGCAGGAATTGAAGTAAACGGAGGACGTGCAGGCGACCCGGCAAACTGGCACGAAGAGAATGGAAGTAATGTTTATGTCGGCGGAACAATCAATACTTTTTTAATTCTAAGCTCATATCTGCCCGCACATGCTCTTGCAAGAGTTATAATGACCGCAACTGAGGCAAAGACCGTTGCAATCCAGCAGCTTATGGCGCCAAGCAGGTATTCGAATGGAATTGCAACGGGTTCGGGTACGGACCAAATCTCGATTATCTCAAATATGGACAGTCCAAATGTTCTGACCTGGGCAGGAAAGCACTCGAAACTTGGTGAACTTGTAGCCCTCTGTATAATTGATGCAACTACAGAAGCGCTTGATAAGCAAACCTGTTTAAACCCCATGACACAGAGAGATATGCTTGTCAGACTTAACAGATTTGGAATAAACGAGGACAAATACTGGGAGATTGCCTCTTCAGTCGAAGGAGAGAACAAAAAATCTGTTTTCATAGAAAATCTCCGCGAATTTTCAAAAAATCCGTCTGTGGTTGCAATGACAACTTCACTTCTGCACATTATTGATGAGATAAACTGGGGTCTTATACCTGAAAATTCAGGAAAAACTGCGGCTTACTCTGTTATGAAAACACTTCCTGAAATGATAGCTGTAAAAAATCATCCTGATTTTGAGTATCTCATTGATGAAAAGATGACTATTATTGAAAACTGGATAAGAATTAGTTCCTGGTGCATAAAAAACGGTTTTTGAGGATTTAGTTTATGGCTAAAATCATTGCAGTTTTGTTTCAGTGCCGGTCTCATAAAGGAATGGGAATACAGCGGAAGTGAGTGTTATGTTTCAGAAATACAAAATAAAATCAATATACATTGTTTTGGCTGTGTTGATACTTGTAGCCATTTTTACAGCAGGAATTGCTGCTTTTGCTGATAATAAAGAAGAAAGTCATTCTTATGTATCAATCCCTGAAGAAAACCCGGATGCTGAAGATCTTTTCACAGACAAGGCATATCCGGAATATGCTGACTGCTATTGCGTGGAATATCACAATACCTACAAAGTTGTTACAATAAAAGATCCCTGGGGAAGGACAGCAAAAGATCAGATATACCTGCTTGTCCAGAGAGGACAGGATATCCCGGCAGGATATCAGGATGCAAAAGTCGTTTCTATTCCTGTTGAATCTGTAATTACTCTTTCAACAACTCAGCTTCCACATATAAAAGAGCTGGATGAACTCTCCTCGGTTAAAGGACATAACGGAATAGGCCTTGTTTATGGTGAGGAGTATCACAGGCTTTCTGATGAAGGCAAAATCCTTGAGATTGGAAGCGGAGCACTTTCAATGGAAAGTCAGCTTAAAATCGAACAGATGATAGAACTTGAACCTGATCTTGTCTTCTGTTCAGCCAGCAACACAGAAGAGTATGACAATCGTGACAAGCTGGTTGAAGCAGGATTAAAGCCTGTGATAGTAGCCGACTGGATGGAAGATGACCCTCTGGGAAGAGCAGAATGGATAAAGTTTTTTGCATTATTTTATAATCAGGAAAAAACCGCAAAGGAATCGTTTGAACGTATAGAAGCCAATTACACAGAAATAAAAGATATTGCTGCAAAAACTGCCGACAAACCTACAATATTTGAAGGAATTGATTATCAGGGCACATGGTATGCAGCCGGAGGAGAGAGTTATGTTGCAAATCTCTTCAGGGATGCCGGCGGGGACTATATCCTGACTGACGGTGCTGAGAGCGGAAGTATTGCGCTTGATTTTGAATCGGTATATGATATGGCATCGAATACTGAATTCTGGATAAATACAGGATATGGTAATGATGCCAATGAGTTACTTGCACTTGACCCACGCTACTCAAAGTTTGAGGCCTTTAAATCAGGAAATGTTTATCATTACAATGCAAGGGTAAACGAATTAGGGGGCAATGATTACTGGCAGTCCGGTCTCTTAAAACCTGATGTGATACTTGCTGATCTGGTAAAAATACTGCATCCTGAACTGCTTCCCGAACACGAATTTTATTATTACAATAAGATTGGGACAGATATGGCGGGAGATCTGGTATGAATATATCAGGCAGTGATAACGGCGACAGTATGAAGAGAATTGCTGTTCTGATACCGGTTATTCTGGGAGTACTTATTATCCTCTTCATACTTGACCTTCTGGCAGGATCAGTAAACATTCCGATAGAAGCCTTTTTTAAAATGCTTACTGGAGGAGAGGTAAAAGAGACATGGCTTAATATTTTCTGGGACTGGAGGCTTCCAAAAGCAATTACTGCCGTTTTTGCCGGCGGTGCCCTTGCACTGGCAGGTCTTTTGATGCAGACATTTTTCAGAAATCCGCTTGCTGATCCTTATATCTTAGGTATAAGCTCGGGAGCAAGCCTTGGCGTTGCCCTTGTGATGCTCTCCGCAGGTGCTATGGGGGCGGGAGCTATTTTTGCCACATTTGGCTTTATTGGCGACCTTAGTATTTCTGTTGCCGCAATAATAGGATCATTTGCAGTCCTTGCTCTTATTCTTACAATATCATCAAAAATCCAGAGCAACATTACAATTCTTATTCTTGGAATTATGGTCTCCTACATAAGCAGTGCACTTGTAACAATTCTGCTGCAGTTTTCAGACGAATCAAGCATGCACTCCTATACCGCATGGACATTCGGCAGTTTTTCAGGTGTCACCTGGGGTCAGATACCAATTATGACCTGCCTTCTGCTTTTTGGATTTATTCTGTCAATCTGTTCTGTTAAATCTCTCAATGCTCTTTTGCTTGGTGAGCAGTATGCAGAGAGTCTGGGAATGAATTACAGGCGGACAAGGACAATCATCATCACAAACACCGCACTTATGGCAGGAGTTGTTACAGCGTTCTGCGGGCCTATCGGATTTTTGGGAATAGCTGTTCCGCATTTATGCAGGGCGCTTTTTGTAACGGCAGATCACCGTATTCTTGTTCCTGCGTGTATAATTGTGGGTGGAATCATCTCACTTTGCACTGACATAATCTCACATCTTCCCGGAACAGACATAGTACTGCCTCTCAATGCAATAACCGCCCTTTTCGGAGCACCGGTTGTTATATGGGTGATTGTCAGGGGAACCAAATTCGGAAGAGGGGTTACAACATGAAACAAGGCCCCATTCTTGTATGCAAAAACCTGACAATAGGATACAATAGCCAGAAATCCGCTGCAAAAGAGGTTTCAAAAAATCTGAATCTCACCTTAAAACGCGGAGAGCTTGTATGCCTTATCGGTCCTAACGGTTCTGGCAAATCCACACTTATAAGAACTATTACCGGAATTCAGCCGGCAATAGATGGGGAAGTCTGGCTGTGCAATAAAAGAATAGAAGAGCACAGTTCGGATGAGAAGGCAAAAACACTGAGTGTTGTACTTACAAATCCTGTTTCGGCAGGCTATCTCACTGCTTATGATATTGTGGCCCTTGGACGCTTTCCCTATACTAACTGGGCAGGGAGGCTTTCAGAGTCAGACAACCTGATTGTGACATCTGCTTTAAATTCGGTTGGTGCAGGGAATCTCACCCGCCGCTTTATGCATGAAATGAGTGATGGCGAACGGCAGAAGGTAATGATTGCCCGTGCACTTGCACAGGAGCCTGAGATGATGGTTCTTGATGAGCCGACAGCCTTTCTGGATCTCCCGCATAAGATTGAAACAATGCGTATTCTAAGAAATGTGGCGCAAAAAACAGGAAAATCAATTCTTCTCTCAACCCATGATCTGAATCTTGCAATCCGCTGTGCTGATCAACTCTGGATAATTGACAGAAACGGCAAAATGATCTCAGGTGTTCCCGAAGATCTGATATTATCCGGAATTTTCGGCTCTGCTTTTGAGATTGAAGGAGTCAGTTTTGATTCTATAAGGGGAGAATTTACAATTCCTGTTCAGAAAAAAGGCACTTTTACCTTTACAGGATCAGAATCTGTCGAACGCATCTGGACATTGTGTGCACTTGAGCGGATTGGGTTTACTCCGGCAGACGGTGATGAATCTGATATTGCCCTGACTCTTGAAAAGAACGGTGATAAACCTGCATGGCTTCTGACTCATTCGGGCGGTGAGAACAGGTGCGAGAGCATATGCAAACTCGTTGAAAGTATCTCACATTTATATCCTGCAGGGGATGGTTCCAATTAAAATCGCTGTCTATGGCAAGGGAGGTATCGGGAAATCCACAATCTCTGCAAATGTATCTGCCGCATTCGCAAAGAAAGGTTATAGCGTTCTTCAGATTGGATGTGATCCCAAACACGATTCAACAAGGCTTCTTCTTGGAGGGAAAATACCGGTAACTGTTCTGGATTATATCAGGGATGTCCTCCCTGCTGACAGGCATCCTGAAGATATAATCTATAAGGGTTATGGAAACGTCGCCTGTGTTGAGGCAGGAGGGCCTGAGCCGGGAGTTGGCTGTGCAGGCAGAGGAATCATCAGTACATTTGAACTTCTTGACGAACTCGGAATAAAATCATCGCTTTTTGATATCACGCTCTACGATGTTCTCGGGGATGTTGTCTGCGGTGGATTCAGCGTTCCTATAAGACGCGAATATGCCGATGCGATATACATTGTAACATCCGGTGAATTTATGGCAATTTATGCGGCCAATAATATTCTCAGAGGAATCAGGCAGTTTACTGAAACAAAGAACAGGGTTGCCGGAATAATTTACAATGCACGCGGACTTTTGGAAGAGGACGAGCGTGTGGCAAAATTTTCAAAAGCGGTACAGCTTCCGGTTATTGTAAGTGTGCCCAGAAGTGAAATCTTTGCGGATGCGGAAAAAGGCGGATGCACTTTAATTGAAAGGTATCCTGATTCAGATGAGGCCGGAATGTTTTGCAAACTTGCAGAGCATATGGAATATCTGGACTCAGAAACCGGTTTTTTGTATCCTGCACTGCCGCTGAGTGATGAAGAGCTTGAAAATACCGTTCTGATGAGAAATGAGAAAATTCCTGCGGATAAATTCAGGCTTTCAGAAATAAGGGTTGCGGAGAAAAAATTCATCTCAAACTCTGTCAAAAACAAAAAGCCGCTCATAGGTTGTGCTTTTGCCGGTGCGGTCTCTGTAACTGCACAGATAACCGATGCTATGACGGTTATGCACTGCCCGAAAAGCTGTGCACTGATG